>JANXSK010000121.1 GCA_025352695.1 Ferruginibacter sp.
ATTCTATGAATATAGAATGATTCAGCGATGGGGTGAATTTTTTAAAGAACCTTCCATAGGTTGTGCCGGATGCCACTCGTTTCCAACCAAAAATATTGTGCAATACTTCATCCAGCCGCACTACTGCAGTGTGGCTAAAACGGTAACAGCCAATCTATATGCTTACCCAAAAACTTTCTATTATACTTATGGCATCAATACTGTTATTGCTTTTACTTTCAGGCAAGCCCAGCTCAGCTAGTTTTTTGCTAATGCCCCGTCTTGTCTATCAATATTTTCATCTCCTGCATATCGCCCCAGGCGGTCACTTGGTTATCGCCATATTCATGTTTCACACGCATGTGTGAAAATACGACAGATTGGCAAAATTACCCTACTGCAAAATTTGGGTTAAAATAATAATGGGCAATGAAAAATATATTGTAAAAATAATAGCAATTGATAAAGTTACTCATGACTCATTAAAAATTGTAACTAAAAAACCTAAACAATATGTTTTTACTCTGGGGTAGGCCACAGAAATATTTATTAATAAAAAAGATTGGGAAAATAAAAAACGCTTTTTTACTTTCACTTGTCTTCCTGAGGATGATTACCTAGAATTTACTATTAAAACCTACCCAGATCATAAAGGCGTTACGAACGAATTATTGCGAACGGTAAAAAATGACGAGTTGATTTTTTTGCATGTAACTTGCGATGCTACCTACTATTCTTATCTCAACTACACACCCATAATGTGATTTGGAGGTTTCAGTAATTCATACATTGTTGAAAGAGACAAGGCTAAAAAAATAAAAAAAGCCGTACAAATTTTTCTGGATAAATCAAAAGAAAATTCGGGTGATGAAAAATTGAAACTGTTGTTAAAAACGGCGATTTTTCATAAACAACTTCAAACACGGTAAAAGAATTAAACGCTGATATAATTATTATGGGAACTCACAGCCGGCGTGGGTTGGTTAAAATATTAATGGGAAGTGTTGCAGAAAATGTGTTGCATCACTGTTTGATACATTGTTAATTATTCCCACTAAAACACAGGTGGAAAAATTAGTATCATTGATTATATATTGCTGCATGTATAAAGACCCTTATCAAATAAAATAATTATCAACCATGAAGAATAGCGAGTTAAGGAAAAAATTCTGAGGAATAAATCCATTAATTCCTTTTTATTGTGTGATTGACCATTCGGGTTGTGGCTAAAAAAAATGGAACAGAAATTAAATTTGTTGTTATTGCCCGGATGGATTCCAAAATATAAATAGAATACTATCGTAATATTGAAATCCTTCAATATGTTTTGAGACATTTTCTTGATAAAGCATAAGCAATTATTTCTTAAATATTAAATCGATAAAGTATGAAAAGTAAACAGCTTTATCCTGAAGTAACGAAGGTGATTTCTCAAAAGTAAAGCACTCTTTCTACGGAGATTTCAGAATCTTTCCAAATTTTTACTAACGCTTTTTTTAGAGCAGAAATAGTAATGTACATTACGGGTATCGGGAAAGCAGATAAAGATCCTTATACGGGACCTGCAAGAATTATAAAAGGATAATTAACCTATGAAGAACCAATGCTTAAAAAAATGAAAACTGATAGTAGCTTTTTTTAAAATGAAGATTAACGCTGATTTACATTTAAAATTTGTCATCGCATAATAAAGAAATTTTGTATAACTACATAAATTCTTACTAATCTGCAATGAATACTCATTTAAACAAATATTGCAATGTAAAGCGTGTACAACATTTTTACCCATAGGCCCAACCTGTTGAACAATTAAATTCCTTTTCAAAAATGGTTAGTACTTATATTTAATAAATGGCTTAATTAAAATAGTGGGTACCAGCTGGAATAAAAAATCAATATTGGAAGTAATTAATAAAAAGGTTAAAGACTAAATTAATAAACCACAGCAGCAATAAAAATTATGGTATTAGCCAATTCATCATTCACTTGTACATCACAGGATAGGGTACTTTTTTTTATTGCTGTACGCTTTTTGCAAATCTCTACTATACAGGTACCACAGCTTCTCATGCCGCAACACAACCCAAAACCAGGTAAAGCCAAGTAATCAGAAATTAATGTCATTAAAGTATGATATTGATTTCTGCTAGTTTGTACCTGGTAGGCTTCATTCTTATAAACAAGCGTAAAAATGATTATGTCCTCTTCAGTGTTCATGTAAAATATTTATCCACGCGGATCATTGAATGCAATGTATAAAAATAAAAGAGTTTTTTATCTTCTACTTAAAAGTAATTCATTATTTTTGCAGTATAAAAGGTAAAGGATGTTTTCAAAGACATGTGAATACGCTATCCGGGCTATGATCTTCATTGCACAAAGATCAAAAAACGGGAATAAGGTTGGAATAAAAGAGATCTCAAAAGGAATTGATTCTCCTACGCACTTTATTGCCAAAATTTTGCAGGATTTAAGCAAGAAGGGATTGGTTCAATCTTCAAAAGGGCCAAATGGAGGGTTTTATTTAGATAAAAATTCATTAAAATTTTCATTGGCTGATGTAGTAAAAGCAATAGATGGGGACAAAATTTTTACTGGTTGTGGTTTAGGATTGAAGCAATGTTCAGCATCACAACCTTGCCCGTTACACTTCGAATTCATAATAGTAAGACAACAAGCTTACGCTATGCTTAAAAGGGCAAAACTGGGAGCTTTTTCAAAACAACTCGAAATCAATCTCACTTATCTTAAAAGGGAATAGTTTTCTTTCAATAATATAGGAGAAAAAAGAGATTAATATTGAAATAAAATGAATACAAAAAAAACAATAATATTTTTTTATTTAACAGCAGTTTGGTGCGTGGCAACGCCTTTATTTACATTTGCACAGGAAATGCGTCCCTCCACTTTTTCTTTTAGTTCCAAAGTTGCCTGGATTATGATTATTTCTCTGTTGTTGATCGCTATGTTTTTTACTGTCTTGTTTTTGAAGCATAAAGTGAAGGAGATAGGAGCAGCAAATAAAAAGCAAGAAACAAAAGAAGGAAACCGTGACCTTAAAAAATATACCAATAGTCTTAACAGTAAACAAATTGATGCCTGTTTAAAATATTTACAAAGAATTAAAAAGGGTGGAAAAAATAAGTCTGGCCTTGTCTCTCTGTTGCCGGCATTTATTTTTATGGGCGCTTTCACCCTGTGTAACAATACTGCTTTTGGGCAGGCAGGTACAACATCTACAACTACTTCACTGCTGAGTGAAAAAGGTATCCTCATCACCATAGTATTATTGCTAATCCCCATTCTTGCGGGCATAGTATTAATAGTAGTAAAAGTGTTGAATAGTTTAAAAAAATATACAAATAAAAATAACATTGAAGAAGCAAAAAGACTGGTGGAATATTTGAAGTTATTACCAGAAGATGAAATGGAAGCTTCATTTAAAAAACGCAAGTATGCGTTGGATTATACCTTAAGCCATCGTGAATTATCGGGCAATGAAAAGGCAGAGGATGAAAAAGGACTTATTAATATTAATAATGACATGGGTTTGCCCATTGTTGCGCTTAAGAAGAAGGCAATGAAGCGGCCAAATATTGATCCAAAATTATCTAAGTTAATTCTTTGGTACCTTGGCTGTGCTACTTTTTGGTTATTGTTTGGTACAACAGTTGGCGAATATTTGGGTATCAAATTCGTAGCACCTGATGCAGATCATCTAAGCTGGTTGAGTTTTGGCCGCTTGCGTCCTGTACATACCAATGCAGTTTTTTGGGGATGGGCATCACTGGGTATGTTAGGGTTAGGCTATTATATTGTGCCACGGGTAAGCAATACAAATCTGGCCAGTTTGAAAAAGGGATGGTATGCGCTTTACTTAATTAATGCCGCAGTTATTTTAGGCAGCATTTGCCTGATGGCAGGTATTAACAATGGCGGAGGTGAGTATAGAGAATATGTCTGGCCAGTAATGTTATTATTTGGTATCGGTCTTATATTAACGCTAATTAACTTTGTACAAACAATTGCCAAACGTACTACCAGAGAAATCTATATTGCCAACTGGTACATTGTTGCTTCGGTAATCTTTGCCATTGTAATTTCTGTTGTAGCGTACGTTCCTATTTGGCAAAATGGTTTAGGCGAAACGATTATACAGGGATATTATATGCACCAGGGTGTAGGTATGTGGTTCATGCTTTTTACATTGGGCATTGTTTATTATTTTCTTCCCCAACAATTAAACAAACCTATTTATTCTTATAGTCTCGGTATTCTGGCTTTCTGGACACAAATTTTATTTTATACGCTCATTGGTACGCATCATTTTGTTTTTAGTGCTATACCCTGGTGGTTGCAAACTATTGCAATAGTAGGCAGCGCAGGTATGATTATTCCGGTGGTAGCAGGTACTACCAACTTCATCCTCACCTTTAAAGGCGCATGGTATAAAATAAAAGATAGTTACACATTACCTTTCTTTTTGGTGGGCATCATTTTTTACTTTACTGGTTCTATGCAAGGTACTGCAGAGGCTTTTCGTTCTACTAATCTGTTATGGCATTTTACTGATTTTACTGTAGCCCATTCTCATCTTACAATGTATGGTATTATATGTTTTTTTCTTTGGGCAGCTATTTATGCGGTTATACCCCGACTTACGGGTAAAGAAGCCCCGCAAATAACCATTGGTGCACATTTTTGGATGGCATTGATTGGCTTACTTTTTTATACAATTCCTTTAATGTATGGTAGCACTTTAAAAGGGTTAATGTGGATGCAGGGAAAACCATTTATTGATAGTGTTGTGCTAATGGCACCTTACTGGTTGTGGCGGGCAATTGGTGGAAGTTTGATGTGGTTATCGCATTTATTTTTTGCTTACAACATGTATAAAATGCTTGCCAATACCAACACAGTGGATGTAAAAGAAGCAGCCATCAAAGAACTTGAAGAAACGGAACCTTCTATTGAACCAATTGTATAAAAACATATTGACACATCATGGAATTATTCGATAATCATAAGAAACTTTTTACCACTGCATTTTTATTTTTTGCAGGACTCACAATTTTAGTGGCAATCATACCTGCGCTTAACAACCAGGCTAATAATGCAGCTTTGCCCAATGCCATTGCATTAAGTGAAGATGCCATAAAGGGTAAAAATATCTTTATTGCAAATGGTTGTGTCGCCTGTCATACGCAGCAGGTGCGTAATATAGAAATGGATAAAGTTTGGGGCTCACGGCCTGGTATTGCAGCAGATTATGCAGCTAATCACCGCACAGATTTTTGGCGCAATACAGCAACACTAATGGGTACCGAACGTACCGGCCCCGACCTTACAAATATTGGAACCCGCCAACCAAGCAAAGACTGGAACCTGGTACATTTATTCAATCCAAGAATTGTGGTAAAGCAATCAATCATGCCCGCTTTTCCCTGGTTATTTGCAATAAAAAAACAACCATCAAAAACAGACATAATTGTAACTGTACCAGCAGCATATTTGGAAGACAAAGATGGAAAAGTGGTAGCCACCAAAGATGCCATCTATTTGATAGCGTACCTGCAATCGCTAAAACAAACTAAACTACCAGAAGGAACTGTCGCTTCCGAATTTTTATATAAAAAAGAAGAAGGGAAAGTGGCTGGCAATACTAAAACAACAGCGTTGGATGGCAAAGCACTCTATACGGCCAATTGCCAAAGTTGCCACCAGGAAAATGGCGAAGGATTAATAGGAGCTTATCCACCCTTAAAAGGAAGCCCTGTTGTAACCGGCGACGATTTAGAACTGTACGTTGGCATTATTATGAATGGTTATAACCCAAGGCCTGAATATGGTGAAATGGCTGCTGTAGGCACCAACATGAATTTTACAGAAAATGATGTGGCGGCTATCATTAATTATGAAGGTAGTAGCTGGGATAATAAGCGTAAAAAAGTTACACCAGAAGAAATTAAAAAGCTTATGGATCTTGTAAAATTAAAAGCCCCAAAGTAAAATTTATACAATAATAAATTGACTACAATGAAAAAAATAATGCTGAGTGTTGCAATACTGATAACAAGTTTAATAACTATTGCCTGCCCCACCTGTGAAATAGCACAGCCCCGGTATTTAAGAGGCATTACGCATGGTACAGGCCCCCAAAGCAACTGGGATTATATTATTACCTGGGCAATGGTGGTGGTGGTACTTTTTACTCTTTTCTTTTCCGTAAAATGGCTTATTCGTCCGGGTGAAAAATCTAAAGACCACATTAAAAGATTTATTTTAAACAACGAATAATATGCACGATAAAAGTACCATATTAATTTTTATAGATGATGAATCTAAACCAATTGCAGAAGTTGTATCACCGGTAAGCTTTGATCTGGATACCCGTAAACTTACAGATGGTAATCATACACTTAAAATTGTAAGCAAAGATCCTACAGGTAAAGAAGGAGTTCGTTTTATACCATTTGTTGTTCGCAATGGCCCAGCTATTGCTGTTGAAGGTATAAAAGAAAATGCAGTAGTTGATGGTGTGTTGCCATTGATGATTAATGCATACGGAAAAGGGGATCAAAAATCTTTTTTAATAGAAGGCAGCGAAACACCGCAAAGCATCCCATTCTGGGTTTGGATTTTGATAATTGGTTTTGCAGGATGGGCCTTATACTATCTGATAAGGTATATTTCTTTAACCCAATAATTTTTATAATGCAGATGAACGACATTTTAACAAAAGAAGATATAAAATTACTGGTAGATACTTTTTATCAAAAAATAAGGGAGAACGAAATTCTTTCGCCCATCTTTAACAGGATCATTCAAGACCGCTGGCCACAGCATCTCGAGAAAATGTACCGCTTTTGGCAAACAGTTTTATTACAGGAACATACTTATTTTGGCAGCCCATTTCCACCACATGCTAAGCTATCTGTAAATCAACAACATTTTGATGCCTGGCTTGGGCTTTGGTATACTACTATTGACAATCATTTTAAAGGTGAAAAAGCAACTGAGGCAAAATTGCGGGGAGATAAAATGGCTGTATTGTTTCTTTCTAAAATAGCATATTATAAAAGCAACTCCTCCATACCATTAATTTGATCATTATCACAAATAAAAATTAAGTCGGAAAATATACAGGAAAAAGTAAGCATATTTTTATTACTGCCATTAATGACTCACTTCTTCAAATAATTATAATGCCAGAAAAACCAATCAAAAGAAATGAAAATTTAATCCCATTTTCAAGAGATCATCATCTTGGCCTGTTATTTTGTTGGAAAATCAGGCAAGGCCTTAAAGCTGAAATTGAGTTAGAGAGAATCAGGAAATACATAAATTATTTTTGGGAATTTCATTTAAAACAACATTTTAAAGAGGAAGAAACTATTTTATTTAACCAGGTAAAAGACAGGCTTTGTGAAGATGGATTTAATCAACATAAAGAAATAAGAAATTGTATTACAACCCTTAAAGTATCAACGAAAGAAGATGAAGCGGATTATGCCTTACTTGCATTATTGGTAGATGAGCATATCAGGTTTGAAGAACGAATACTTTTCCCCTATTTAGAAACAGCCCTTCCTGTTGAAAAGTTTGCAGATATTGGCACCCAGCTAAAAAAGATAGGTGTTGCACCCAAGGCAGATGTTTATCCAGATGAATTTTGGACAAAAATTAATTATAAAAAGAAGGTTTAAATTAATCATATTTTATAAATTATGAATCTACCAACAGATACCATCAATTTAAAAGTGATTTATAAATAAAAATTGTATGAATTAAAAACCTATCAGGGTGAATACAGGAATTTGATAATGCTGATTTATGATAAAATGTATGTTTATG
>JANXSK010000136.1 GCA_025352695.1 Ferruginibacter sp.
AAAATACCAAGTAGGGTTAGAATTCCGAGGATAGACCCAAGACCAGATAGTGGCGACCCTGAACCTTCTGTTGCGTGGAAAGATACATCTATAGAAAAGCCTGAGTTCTCAAAAGCCATAGTCAATTGGCGTAAACAAAAAATCGAAAAAATATCAACAACTAAATAATGATAATTATGGAAATGCAATCAGTTAGTTCTTCAAATTTAGCAGCAATAGGATATGATTACGATACTGCAACACTAAGAGTAGAATTTATTAAGAGCGGTCTATATGAATATTACGGAGTATCTACCGATGTTTATGATGGTTTTCTTGGCGCTTCTTCAAAAGGAACATATTTCGACCAGTTTATTAAAAAAGGTGGATATACTTTTTCTAAATTATAGTTTTCAATATAATGGTTAACCAAGATTTTTTAAACAGCCTAATTCAAATAGCTAAATCTGATTTGGCAGCCAGTAAGCTACTTTTTACTAATGGATTTTATTTGCAATCAACCTTTTATTTACAACAAGGAGTTGAAAAGGGGAATAAAGCCTTTGCAATCTTCAATGAATTTATAAAGGCTGATGAAATTACACACTTAGGGCATGACCACATTGAGCTTCATAAAAAGGGAATAAACTTGCAGTTAGATAAATTGAAAATATTGAACGATGATAGAACTGAGGTAAGAGAATTCATAGATACTATTGCAAGCCATACAAATGTCGATTATAAGGGCTACATCAAATCTTTAGAAAAATCAAGGGACATAAAAAATGATTGGCAGAAATTTAATATAGTTGAAATAACTGGAGAAGAGTTATCTGGATTACTTGAAGAAATAGATTTTGAAATTGATGAACCTGCTGATACTTCAAAAGAAACAAGAGATAAATTAGTTAAACAATTAAAAGAAAAACTTCAAGGATTTATCTTGCCATTGGTTCATAAACTTAAAAATAAGTACCCGGCAATTGAAATTGATGAGATTGATACTTTCTTTCTCGACGATAATAACTTAGATGAACTTGCCCACACAATGCTTGACTTCGGAGAATATCTAAGAAAATTTATTCTTGCTTTTTATAAAATATACATACTTGGGTTCATCCTGTATCCTTTGGTTTCAAAAGTGCGTTACCCAGACTCTGAGGGAGATTTTGACCCAATAGAAACTTTTACCGCCGACCATCCATTAATTTGTCAGCAGCCAAGGCTGCACAAGTTAGCATCAAATGCCCTGGAGGTTTTAAAATCAATAATTGAACAGCCTATAATTAAACAATGGTCAACCTATCAAAAAAGGCCAAAAGCGGTATGAGGTGTTCGATTGTAGTACCTCCCAGCCCAGTGTGAGGGACATGATCGAAATTTCCAAACCAATCAAGCGGCTAAAATATCTACTAAAAATTGTAAATCTTTCAATAAAAAGTTCGAGTTTTGTACCAATAGGGTCACAAAAGGAGTTCAGTAAATGAACTCCTTTTTTATTTATTGCACACCAAGTTTGTTTTCCTACACCAGCATAACTCTCTTATTTTTGCTTATAATCTTTTTGTATGAATGATTTCTTTAGAAATAAGATAGTGGTAATTACTGGTGGTAGCGAAGGTATTGGCAAGGCATTAATTGATGCATTGATTCCCTTAGGTGCCAAAGTAGCAACTTGTGGCCGCAACCAGGATAAATTATACAATTTGCAGGTACAATATTCCAACCATCTTTTACATAGCATGGTAGCAGATGTTAGCCGGTATGATGAATGTGAAAACTTCATTAATTCTACCATAGAAACATTTGGCGGTATTGATATTTTGATCAATAATGCTGGTGTTTCTATGAGATCTTTATTAAAAGATCTTGACGTAGATGTGATAAAAAAAGTAATGGATATCAATTTTTTTGGAACAGTATATTGTACTAAACTAGCATTAAATTCTATCATTGAAAGAAAAGGTACTATTGTAGGTATTTCTTCTATTGCAGGCTTTAGAGGTTTGCCGGGAAGAAGTGGTTACTCCGCTTCCAAATTTGCAGTTAATGGTTGGCTGGAGGCCGTTCGTACAGAAGTTATGGATGATGGTGTTAATGTTATGTGGGTATGCCCGGGTTTTACCAAAAGTAATATTCGCAATGCTGCACTCAACAGTAAGGGACAAACGCAGGGCGAAAGTCCGTTAAGGGAAGCTACATTAATGAGTCCCGAAACATGTGCCAGCCATATTTTAAAAGCTGTCGCTAAAAGAAAAAGAACGATAGTGCTAACATTCAAAGGCAAGCAAACTGTTTTTATAAATAAATTTTTTCCAAGACTGGCCGACACGCTGGTGAAAAAATTCTTTTTTAAAAACGGCGAACTTATTAAATAAAGCCCTTTCCCAAAAAGACAACTATAAATGCAGCAACTTATAATTATTTAATTATACAACTGATTAATTACTTTAAAATACAAACGGAATAATAAGCCATACATGCCTTTACTCACCCTTACAACAGATATTGGTCAGCATGATTTTCTTGCAGGTGCAGTAAAAGGACAGTTGTTACAACAAGCAAGCTTTTTTACACTCGTTGATATAACCCACCAGCTATCTCCATTTAATTACCCACAGGCCGCTTATGTGTGCAGGAATGCTATAAAAAATTTCCCTTCCGGTACCTACCATTTGATAATAGTAAATTTGTTTGATGAAAAGCCAGAACACTTGTTGTTGGCACAACACAATGGGTATTATATTGGATGTGCCGATAACGGTTTGCTAACAATGATTCTAGAAGAAGTTCCACAAAAAGTAGTAGCCCTAAAACTGGATAAAACAGAACAAAAAAACACACTTTACTGCACCACTGTTTTTGCAAAAGCCTTCGCTGAATTACACAATGGAAAATCTATAGAAGAAGTTGGCGATGCAACAGTTTCTATTCAGGTAAAAAATCCTTTACGCCCAATGCTCGGCAATAACTGGATAGAAGGACAAATTATTTTTATAGACAATTTTGAAAATGTAATTGTAAATATCACCAAAGAAGAATTTGAAGAACAACGTAAAGGAAGAAGTTTTAAAATTATTTTTAAAAGAGATGAAGTAATTGATAAAATAAGTGACACCTACGCAGATGTACCTGAAGGCGAAAAGCTAGCAATGTTTAATTCTGCTGCTTACCTTGAAATTGCTATTAATAAGGGAAATGCTGCCGGACTTTTTGGACTACAGGGCTTTTCAGAAAAACAACAACAGGCACAACAACAATATTTAAACAACCGATTATTTTATCAAACCGTGAAGGTTTATTTTGAGTAGCAATTTTTTAAAGATTTGTATTTTTGTAATTTTGTAAAGCTTGCTTTGTATTTTTTGTTGCAGAAATAATTGATCTAAATACTACACCCTTTCTACCAACAAAAGATAATATCCTATTTAAAAAACACTAAGCAAACTATTACAGAACACAGAAAAAAAGCAAGTTTGATACTGCATTAAATATAATCCTGCCGGTGAATGATGCAATTATAAAACTTACCTTAACGGCAGCTTTATAAATTAAACCAAAGGGCGTTAAGTTATTAAACAGCTATCCGAATGGAAAGTGAAAATAAAATTTTCATGCAGCATCTTTTTAACATACTTGTACAATCATTTACTACACAAAACTTAAATTAAATAAATTACGAAATATGAAGCATATACTATTTTTTTTTACTGTAATAAATTGCTTTTATTATTATGAGGCGAGTGCCCAGGTAAAATTGCCTGCTACTTCCCCTACACAAACTATTCAACAAGATTTTGGATTAAGTTATATTGAGTTAATATACTCCAGACCAGCAGCCAAAGACAGGAAAGTATTTGGTGACCTTGTTCCTTATGGAAAATTATGGCGTACAGGTGCCAATGAAGCAACGAGATTAACATTTAAAAGTTCAGTTGAAATTGGAGGTAAAAAAATAGATACAGGCACTTATGTCTTATATACCATTCCGAATGAACAATCCTGGGAAATTATTATTAACAGAGGTGTAAATAATTGGGGTATTAATGGCTATAAAGAATCAGAAGATATCGTTCGCTATACAGTGCCTGTAATAAAAACCTCCACAAAAATTGAAATTTTTACGGTACAGTTTGCCAACATTAAACCAGAAAGTTGTGAGCTGCAATTAATGTGGGAAAAGCAAGCCATTGCAATACCAATAACCACCAATATTAAAGATAAAATAAAAGCACAATTAGCTGCAGCTATGCTTACGGATAAAAAGCCTTATTGGCAGGCTGCACAATTTTACTTTGAGTACGAAATTAATTTAACAAAGGCATTAGAAAACATCAATAAAGCAACAGAAGAAAATGCAACTGCTTATTATATGTTTTTGTACAAAGCCAATATTCAAAAAGAAATGGGTAACAATACCGGTGCTTTAGAAAGTTCTAAAATATCTTTAGCTTTAGCCAAGGAAGCAAAAAATGATGATTACGTAAAAATGAATCAGCATTTACAAAAGGAACTAACAAAAAAATTAAAATAATGCTGATTGATATTTCGACCAAAATTTAAAATTGTCTAAGAAAGCTTTTCAGGCATTTGTATTTAATCAAAAAAAAGTCATTAGAATTTAGTCCATTTTTAAAAAATGACACTCCATTTTTTATTAAAAAAAGCGTCCCAACAAATATTTTTTTCTCTTTAATAAAAAATTTTTTAGATTAGTTTAATTTATTATTTTGACTTATTGGTAAGCAATTTTTTTGCCGTAAAGCTATTTGATATATAATGCATAAATCAATATAACATTTATCGCATATAAAACTATTTATTAAAAATATTGTTACTATAATTATCACCTGCTAAATAAAAAATATGAGAAAAATTACAAACTTTATTATTATGTTTTTGTGCGGCACAATGTCTCTTGTGGCACAAACAAAAGAAGTAACAGGAAAAGTTACAGATGCAAAAAGCGGAGAACCCGTTGCAGGTGCTACCATCAAAGCCAAAGGCTTTAAAAATACCACTATAACCAATACAGACGGTTCTTTTAAATTATCTGTTGATGAAAAAGCAAAAGTATTAGAGATAAGTTATGTTGGTTTTACAACCGCTGAGGTTTCGATTGGTAGTGGTTATATTACTTCCGCTCTAAAAGAAGCAGATAAAAGCCTTACTGAAGTGGTAGTAGTTGGTTACGGTAAGTCCCTCAAAAAAAATGTTACCGGATCTATCTCCAGGCTTGGTTCGAAAGAAATAGAAAATTTTCCTGCACCCAGCTTTGAGTCTGCTATTCAGGGAAAGGCTCCTGGTGTTGTAGTAACATCGGGTAGCGGTAAATTAGGGCAAGCCATTCAAATAAATATCCGCGGTATATCTTCTATATCAGCCAGCAGTCAGCCTTTATATGTGGTTGATGGATTACCAGTAACTACAGGCAGTGTATCTGACGGCACCAATGATGATACCAATCCACTTGCTGATATTAATCCAAATGATATTGAGTCTGTTGAGATTTTAAAAGACGCATCATCTGCTGCCATATATGGCGCCCGTGCTGCAAACGGAGTTGTACTGATTACAACAAAAAAAGGTAAAGGAGGACAAAAAACAGTGATCGAATTAAACACAAGTCACGGTGTGAGCAATCCTGCAAGAAAATTATCTTTCCTTAATGCAAAGCAATATGTAAGCCTGATTGAACAATCAGCTACAAATGATGGAACTTATGCGTTTAATAAAGGGTATACGGACCTGCTTAACGGCAATCCCTATACATCATTAGATGCAGCAATAGCGGATTATAAAACAAATATTTACGAGCCTATATTGGACCAGTACTCTTTAGGTACCGACTGGCGGAAAAATGCCGTAAATTCAAACTGGCAGCAACAGCTATTTCATAAAAATGCACCTACAGACCAGGTTAATCTTTCTGCCACAGGAGGCAATGATAAAACCCGTTTCTTTATATCCGGCTTTTACAATACACAGGATGCTATTGTAATTAACAATAAATTCAGCAGGTACGGCACCAGGTTCAATATCGATCATAACGCAACGGATAAATTGGTATTTGGATTAAACCTTGCCGTTAACAGGTCTCAACTTGACAGGGTAACCAACGACAATGCATTTTCTACACCAGGACAGTTAGTAGCTCAACTACCTATTTCTCCATTAATTGATCCGGGAACCGGATTGCCCAACAAACAAACACTTTACCCAAGCGGTATTTTTGATGCCCTGTATAATTTTGATAAACAAATAACTTTCAGAACCATTGGTAATGCGTATGCTACTTACAAAATATTACCTTCTTTATCATTTCAATCAGAGTTTGGTGCAGATATATTAAATCTTACTGAAAAGGAATTTGCAGGTAAAGAATCACAGGATGGTGCAGGAATAGGCAAAGGCAGTACAGTAATATCACAAAGTGCTTCATTAAACACCAACAACTATTTTACTTTCAACCCCAATATAAATGATAACAGCAAATTAAATGTAGTGCTGGGTATGAGTTACCTGCAAAATGATTATGAACATACATACGGCCAGGGAGAAAAATATCCATCAGATGCGGTTAAAAATTTGTCTGGTGCAACCAGTATTACCGGCGCTTCGACAACCAATAGCCGTTATACTTTTCTTTCTTACTTTTTACGAGCTAGTTATTCCTACAAGGGTAAATATCTTTTGTCTGTAAGTGACAGAATTGATGGCTCTTCAAGATTTGGTTCTACCAGTAAGTACGGTAATTTTCCTGCTGCTTCTTTCGGGTGGATTTTATCAGATGAAAATTTCTTAAAAAATTCATCTGCACTAAGCTATTTAAAACTCCGTGTAAGCTATGGCTTTACGGGTAATTCAGAGATCGGGGAACAACAATTCCGTTCTTTATATAGCGTTGCAAATTATCCAAACCTTCCGGGATTTACGCCTGTTCAACTGGCAAACCCAAATCTTAAATGGGAAAAAAGCAGGCAAACAGATATTGGTATTGACTTCGGGTTTTTAAAAAACCGTATAACAGGTGAAGTTGATTATTATAAAAAACATACTTCAGACCTGTTGTTAAATACAAATATTCCCCAAACAACCGGTTATGCTTCCATATATCAAAATGCAGGTTCGCTGGATAATAGTGGAGTTGAATTTGCGCTTACAACTAAAAACCTGGAGGGAGGCCCTTTTAAGTGGTCAACCACATTTAATATTGCTTACAACAAAAACAAAGTTGGTAATATTGATGGCCAGATTATAGAAAGTAATGATAATGTACAAAGGGCTGTTCAGGGATATGCAATAGGTTCATTTTACATGAAAAAATTTATTGGTGTAGATCAACAAACAGGTGATGCGCTTTACCAGGGTGCGGATGGAAAATCAACCAGTGATTACTCTTTGGCTGCCAGGATGATAGTTGGTAAATACACCCCAGACTATACCGGCGGCTTTACAAATACATTTTCGTACAAAGGTTTAGACCTTAGTGTTTTCTTTTATTTTGTAACCGGAAATAATATTTATAATTCGGCTGGAAGGTATATGACTGCTGGGTTTTATAATGGGTGGGATAATCAGACAACTGATGTTTTAAAAGGTTGGACAAAGCCCGGAGATGTTACCAATGTTCCCAGGGCAGGTGCTTATTATGGTTCAGGAGCAAGTACTTCTTCAAGGTGGTTGTACAAAGGAGATTACCTGCGTTTAAAAAACTTAACGCTTGGTTATACACTGCCAAAATCACTGCTCTCCAATTTAAATATTTCTTCTGCAAGGTTTTATATAAGTGGTATTAACCTATTGACGTATACTAAATATCCGGGTGACCCTGAAGTAAATACAAATGTGGTAAGCAATATTGCTGGCGGTAAAGATTTTTATACCATTCCCCAGGCAAAAACATTTACCATTGGTTTAAATATTAAATTTTAAAGCCAACCCTAATTACATAAAAAACATCAACATGAAAAAGCTACTATATATTTTAATTGTATCAATTATAGTTATCTCAACTGCCTGTAATAAGAAGTTAGATGTGTTGCCGCAGAACAGTGCAACACCTGATCTGATAAAAACTTCTGCAGATGTAAAAGCAGTGCTGTTTGGCGGCTACCAGTTACTCCAGAACTATGGTGCATTTGGAGAACAATTTTTTCTCGTCTCGGATCTGCTTGCTTCTAATGAACAGCTTAATTGGGTAGGTACTTACGGTGAATATAAAGATGTACAGCGCAAAAGAATGGTAAGCACCAATTATATTCCTGCCAGTATGTGGGCCAATGGTTACAGTACCATCAATATTGCAAATACTGTTTTAGATAAATTAAGTGTTGTAGACGATGCAGACAAAGCAACTATTGAAGGTGAAGCAAAATTTTTGCGTGCGGCAATTTATTTTGAATTGGTTGGCTTATTTGCAAAACCTTATTCAGATGGTAATGCAATGGCAAACCTTGGAGTTCCTTTGGTGTTACTGCCAACCTATGCATATGACCAATCTAAAAATAAACCTGCAAGAAATACTGTAAAACAAGTGTACGATCAGGTGATCAGTGACCTTAAAATAGCCATTCAGAAACTACCTAAAAATAATAATAATTATCGTGCTGATTTATACAGTGCAAAAGCTTTTCTATCAAGAGTATACCTGAGTATGGGTGACAATACCAATGCTGCTGCACAGGCAGATGATGTTATTAAATCCGGCAACTTTTCTTTAACCGGTAGTTATGATAAGGCATTCAATAATAACAGTAATTCATCTGAAGATATTTTTGCCATACAGCAAAGTACACAAAGTAATGCAGGCACCAGCAATCAGGGGCTTACAACATTTTATGCACCACAACCCTCAGCAAGAGGGGATGCACAAATTGATAATGCTTATTTTACCCATTTTGAAACTACCGATTTCAGAGGATTGTATATAACCGCAGGAAAAAGTATTGCCGGTTCTAACGGTAATTATCCAAACAAGTGGGCGCAGTTTTATAAAGCCATTCCCGTAGTACGTTTGGCAGAAATGTACCTTACCAGGGGTGAAAGCAACCTTGTTGCAGGTGGTACACCTGTTGGGGGAGTAACGCCACTGGATGATATTAATATCGTGAGAAGCCGATCCGGAGCAAGTAATCTGGCTTCAGTAACCAAATCTGATTTTGTAGAGGAACGTTTCCGTGAATTGGGATTTGAAGGAGATCGCTTCTGGACACTTAAGCGACTGCTATTAGATATTGACAATCTCGGTTATGATGACAATAAATTGATCATGCCTATTCCTCAAAGAGAGATTGATGCCAATAGTAATTTGGTACAAAATGCCGGTTATTGATAATAACTAGTCAACCTTTTTTAGCTGATGCCGCAAATCCCGAAATCATTATCTCTCCGGATTTGCGGCATCTCTTTTTAGTTTTAAAAAAAGCAGATTTATTTTTTTGATGGTAATATTTCAACTGAAACCTGTGTGTTTTTTTCGAAATAATGGCAGGCAGAATAAGTTGTTTGTTCAGATTTAAAGAAGTCAATTGAATTGTGCAATATACAATTACTCAGCACTTTTCTTTTCACGTAAAAAAGGTTGCAACAATAAACTCAACATAATTACCAATACCGCACCAATTACATTTAACCATAAAAAAGAAATCACATCAAGTTTGTAAATAACAAAGATGAGTATTTCCGAAATTACAGCAGCAACAAAAACTGCATTTCCTTTAACATGTTTTATCCAAAAAGCTACCAGAAAAATACCTAATATTACCCCATAAAAAAGAGAGCCTAAAATATTTACTGCCTCAATTAAACTGTTACCAAGGTTATGCGCAAACATAGCTACGATGATACTAAAAACACCCCAGCCAAATGTGTACCATTTTGAAATACTATAATCCATTATTTCAGTACAATTGGTATTAATGAATTTTTTATGAAAGTCTACTACCGTGCAGGAAGACAACGAATTTAGCGCAGCAGCAATACTTCCCCAGGCTGCTAAAAATATAACTGCAATTAATAAGCCTACCAATCCTTTAGGTAAATTATCCACTACAAAACGAAGAAAAATAAAATTGGTATCGTTGGCATCATCACCGGGCAATGCTTTTTTTAATACTGTTTTATATTCATTCCGTAAGGCTTTTAGTTGGGGTATATCTTGTAAATTAATAGCAGTAGTATATTTTTGTTCCAGACTAACCAAAGTGTCTTTGTAAGCTGTTTTTTTAGCCGTTACTATTTTTGCAGCATCAAAATAAACCGGTGCTCTGTGGTATTGGTAAAATGAAAATACGAGTACCCCTACCAACAGAATTAAAAATTGCATCGGCACTTTTATGAGACCATTCATAAGTAAGCCCACCTTACTCTCTTTATCAGATTTTGCAGTTAAATATCGCCCAACCTGACTTTGATCGGTACCAAAATAACTGAGTGCTAAAAAAAAACCACCGATAACACCACTCCAAATATTATATTTATCCTTCCAGTCAAAATGATTATTTGTTACCCCACTTGTAATAATATTCATTTTACCCTGACTGCCCGCCATTTGCAGCGCTTTTGTAAAACCGATATCAGCTGGCAATAATTTCACCACCAGGTAACCTGCCACAAACATTCCACTAATAATAATAAGCAGTTGCAATTGTTGTGTGTAAGCTACTGCCCTTGCTCCACCGCTCATGGTATAAATAATTAGCAAGCCGCCCATTACAAGATTGGTATAA
The DNA here is from genome assembly GCA_025352695.1 of Ferruginibacter sp. GTDB lineage: Bacteria > Bacteroidota > Bacteroidia > Chitinophagales > Chitinophagaceae > Ferruginibacter. Next base: position 10,710 of record JANXSK010000136.1, read on the forward strand.
TAAATATTCCACCCCAATAAGGAACTTAAAATTATAGAAGGAGCATAAATACTAATGCCCGTTGATAACCCCCGGGATAATAAAAACAATGCAGAGGTGAGTGTTCTTGTTTTTACATCAAACCTGTTTTCTAAAAATTCGTACGCAGTATACACTTTCAATTTTCTAAATACAGGTACAAAAAATATACAGATTACAATCATAGCCAGCGGTAATCCAAAGTAATATTGCACAAACCGCATTCCATCTGTATAAGCTTGTCCAGGTGCACTTATAAAAGTTATTGCACTTGCCTGAGTACCCATAATGCTTAACAAAACCAGGTACCAGGGCATACTTCGATTACTTAAAAAATAACCATCTAAATTTTTGGTAGTTCGGCTTTTGTACATGCCATAAATAATGATCCCTGAAAGTGTAGAAATTAATATGATCCAATCAAGATTACTCATTAGGTGGTAAAGGTATTTTTATTCAATTAGCAAGTATAGTATAATTAATGTAAGACATAAGTTAATCTTACTTAAAATATTGGGTAATAAAATAATAGGCGGCGGTTTGTAACAATAGAAATAGGAATACTGCTATGTACCATTTATTCCAATATGATTTTTTTTCTTCCATATTGCTAAATTAATATTTATTTAATTGTCTTATGGCTTAGTATTTTTTTCTTATTTCAATTATTGAGGCTTAAAATAAAGTATTAGGATACCTGCTAATGCAGCATCTTTTCATAATATTGTTTTTGCAGATCGTTGATTGCTGCATCATAACCTGCCTGGTCTGTAAAAGCAGCCGGGTTATATGCATCGCCAGGCTGGTGTTTATCATGCATTTTAAATTGGCTGGCGTGAGAAGACAACCATATATCAAACCGGATATCTTTCATCGCCTTTAGCGTTGCAGCATAATCGCTTGCTATTTCTGGATAACTTATTATAGCTGCAAACGGCCTTTCTGTTACGATGGTGGGCATATTAGCAATAAGTACTTTGTACGAATGCTGCTCATCTGATACCGTAAATAAAAAACTACACGAACCTTTTGTATGACCGGGATGATGTAACATCACCAGTTGAATATTACCTAGCTCAATGGTATCACCATCATGCAGTAAACGATCAGGTGTTACTGGTTTAAATGTGCGGCCTTTACCACCAAGCGCATAATCCGAACTACCCCCATCTAGCATTACAGCAGCATCTTTTTCATCTACCATCAATTGAGCACCTGTTTTATTTTTAATGGCGTTCATAGCACCCACGTGGTCAAAATGTGCCTGTGTAGTTAATAATATTTTGGTATTGGCAAACCGAAAGCCCAATCTTTCAATATTGTTTTTTATTTGTGTTGTAGATGCTGCCAGCCCTGTATTAATCAATATGTTTCCTTTTGATGATGTAATAAGGTAACAGGCAAGGTCATAAGTGCCTACATAATATAGGTTTCCTACTATCCTGAATGGCTGGTAGGCAGTAGACCATTCTGTATTTGCTGATGTATGCTCCTTTACTTTTTGTGCCGCCACAGGTATGGCTACTAAAGATACAGCAAGGGTAAACATTATATTTTGCCATGAATAGTTGAACATACGTAATGATTGAATGAAATTGAATTTGAAAAATAGTAGTTTTTATATAGATTGAAATATACCTTATTAGCAAAGGCCAACTCCTGTGTGCTGTTATGCGGATTAGCGTAGCGTATTATTTCAATTGATTGCTCTTTGCAATTAAGTTAGCAAAGAGTCTAAATGCACCTGGCACACCCGCAGGCAACTCCCTAAAAAATACAAGTCCTGTATAAACAAATCTTCCCTTGCCATAATTAGCAATGATTAAACTACCATCCTGGTCTTTTTCATTGGGATCTTTCATACTAAATATTCGCTGATAAGCACGGTCAATATTTTCTACATTGTAAATACTACGTTCCTGCACCCAGCCTTCAAAATCTTTTTGCGTTATTTTATTGGGATAATTTAATGCCGGATGATCAGGTAATAAAAAATTAATTGTTGCTTCTTCATCTGTTACACGATTACGACTGATGGTAAAAGGATAAGGAGCAATTTTTGCCTTAACAGGACCAATGGAATTATTGGTATTATATTGAGTTAGCAAAACACCTCCATCTTTTACATATTGCATCAATGCATCGTAGCTATTACTTAACCACTCATTAATATTGTACGCTCTTACACCAGTTACAATAGCATCAAATTGCTTTAAATTGGTAACAGTTAAATCTGCTTGTTTAAGTAATATTACTTTATAGCCCATTTGCTCCAAAGCCTGTGGCACTTTATCTCCTGCACCGGCAATATAGCCCACACGACTACCCGCAATTTTTAGATCAATTTTTAGTACCGGCACTTGGTCGTAAAAATTATAGTTTACTTCAGGAATATGGTCGTAGTTAATTTTATGCAGCGAATAAAACTGGTCCTGATTAAATGATTTTGAAGATAATTTTCCACCATACAAATCCTTTGAATCTTTGGCAATAGCATCACTGCTAATGCTAACATCAACCAACCTTTTTTCACCTTTGACAAAATTTACTACCGAATCAAAAATCACAACAGATTTATTGTTGCTATTGTAGGTAAATTTAACAGTTTCATTAATGGCTTTATTAGCTTGCAAAGAAAAATGAATCTGTTGTGTAACATTTACATCCTCATTTTTAAAAATCAACAGAGAGGGAGCACTATTGATGTATACCGGGTAATTCAATTGTACAGGTTGATAGATTTCGCCTTTTACTGGATCGGTATATTTATAACGGATAGGTTTTTTAAATTTAAAATCGACTCCTTCAATTATTGCATCAAATAAAATACTCAAAGGTTCATTTTCTGCTTTACCAATCTGCTGCTGATCTGTAACATTAAAACTGCCTTTATCCATTTTATTTTCTAACCAATAAGGTTGTGAAACTTTTTGATCAGCTCTGATAAAAACAGTTAATCCGAATGTGTTATTTATGTTCCTTTTTAAAGTATCAAAATCATGAAAAATATCATACATATTTACAGCTGCATTTTTTACTGATATGCCAAGCCGGTTGTTTATGGTGGCAATAATTTTTAAACTATCCCCTTGCACTGCATACTGACTACTTGCTGTTGCTTCCATAAACAGTCCACTGCAATATTCCAATAGCTTTATTATATCATTTTGTTTCTGTTGCTTCCAATAGTCATCCTTAATTGTTTCAAGCTTTTTATATAGGCGTACCAATTGGGGCACACTATTTTCAGGATGCACTGCTGAATAATTTTTACAAATAGAATCCACCGTCATTTGAATACGATTGTCTTTTCCTGTTCTTTTCCAATCCGCTGCTACTCCATCCATGATATCGTTAACCGGCCTTTCTCCTTTTATTGTTGAAAAATATTCCATAGATTCACCTCTTTGAGCAGGAACTCCAAAGCCCTGGCTTTTATGCTGACTACGACTTAATGCCGCCATTTCACCATAACTTTTTCCCAGCAAAGGATTGTACATTCCTACATCCATTTTAAACTGTTCTTCACTTGTTGTGTTGGTACTGCCAAAATTAAATGTGTTCCATAACATACGTTTAGCCTGCCAAACTGCTACGCCCTGTTTTAATTGCTCAGGAAATTTAGTAGCATCTGCCGCCGCATCAAAAGCCTCACGGGCAAGAATACCCGAAGCTGCATGATGACCATGACCAGCCCTGCTATCTTCAGGAAAACGGGCTATAATTACGTCGGGTTTAAATTTCCTTATTACCCATACCACATCACTTAAAATTTTATCATGCCCCCATGTTTTTAAAGCTTCTTCAGGCGTTTTACAAAAACCAAAATCATAGGCTTTGCTAAAAAATTGTTCTGCCCCATCAATTCTTCTTGCAGATAATAATTCCTGGGTTCTTATCAATCCAAGATCAATGCCCTGTTCGTCGCCAATTAAATTTTGCCCACCATCTCCTCTTGTTAAACTTAGGTATCCTGTACGGTATAATTTTTCATTGGCCAGGTATGCCAACAACCTTGTATTTTCATCATCAGGATGTGCTGCGATATATAAAACCGAACCCAATACATTCAACTTATATAACTGCTGCAATATTTCAGATGCTGTATAAGATTTGGGTGTTTGAGCAAAAGTAAGAAGGCTATAAAAAATACTAAAAATTAGTACGAAAGATTTACACATAAATTATTTATTAATTTCCGAATGTAAGTTACAGACTAAATAAAGCGATTTCACTTATAAAAAACCCATCGTCATTTTTAATGAGACTGGCTTTTAAAATTTATGCGAAATAATTTATTTTGATTTATATCAAATAAAACTGCTACTGTCCAACAAAGAAAACTGCATTGAATAGCAACAATTTTCCATTCTCCCAAAAAGAACGAAAAATAGGATCATCAGACAAATAAACAATGCTACCATTACCATAATCCTGCACGCCAATTGAAGTGCCATCTTTAATTTTATCTTTTACTTTACTGCCTGTAAAACCGGCTACCTTGCTATCCTTTTTAAAAACTCCAACATTCCATCCATCTTTTAAAAATTCATACATTTTGTCGTCCTGCTTTAAAGTAAAATAATAGTTAGGATAACCAAAAGCAAGCGGATGAGAATTATCAAGCTCCAGTTTATAAATTGCACCAGCAATATTACTTTTAATGCCATCATGTTCACTCTCTTCAAATAATTTTAAATCTGCGTAGGAAGGTTTGGGTTCTTCTTTTTTATCTTTCATATCTTTCTCTTCATCGGCTATTTTTAATTTAATGCCCCAATCATTATTGGCCATTTGTGTAACAGCATTTTCAATGGCTATAATTTTCCCCCCCTGTTTAACCCAGGTTTTTAAATCTGTAGTAGCTTCTTTATCATTTAAAAATTTATAATTCCCGTTAGGAATAATAATCACATCCATATTTTTTAAACTTACATTTCCTACATCATCTGCATTAATTAATGATAACGGATAATCCAGTTGCTGGTCAAATAAATGCCACACTTCGCCTGATGCTGAAGCATCGGTGCCTTTTCCTGTAATCAATGCAACTTTGGGCTTATTGATGTAATGTGTTTTATTGCTTCCAAAATCACTGCCACTTTCCATAAAGCCGGTTGATATGGCTGTTACATTGGCATCAAATTTTTGTGCCGCTGCTGCAAAGGCTTCTAACTTTAATTCGTTTCCCTTTTTTAATATTACCAGCGTACCACGTTGAAACTTTTTACCATTCAGGCTAAAGTCTCTTTCGGTAAACCGTACCCTGATGCCTGCATTTAATAGTGCCGCTAAAAATTTAGCATCTTCAAAAGATCCGTAATTAATTAAATAGCCGTATGAAGATTCTGGTATAGCACCACTTACTTTTTTAAATGCGTTTGTAGTAGCGGTAATTTTTTCTTTAACAGCATAAGCCTGCAATCCGTACACATAAGGTAAACTCCATGCTGTAATATCATAAGTGGCAGAATCAACAAGTTTTGAGGTTGGCTCAAACAACACTTTAACAAGCGTCCCCTTGGGTTGATAGGTACTTATCACCAGGCTATTAGCGGCACTAAATATTTCTTCTTTCCTGGTAAAATAATTAAACCCCCTCGCATTATTTATAGCCATAATATTGTAAATAATTCCATTGGCATCCAGCATTTTTTTTAATCCATTTATTTTATTGCTGCCAACATCTGTAACAACAAACGATTTGTATTCGCCAACACCATTATTTTTTTGATTGGTGAAAAAATCACTAAAGGCTTTCATTAGTTTTTCGTTGTTCTTACTAACAACTTCTATCGTGCTGATACCGGTAGTAAAATGATGGGCTATCCTGTCTTTTAAAGTAAGCGTATCGCCATTGTTTATAATTACTGTTGAACCGGAACGGGGACCACCACCCTGCTCGAAGGTCATCCCAATTGCGCCATTATAAATTGGATAGGTATCGCCATAAGCCGGATAAAAAAGATCAAATACTTCCTTGGTAAAATACAACCAGCCATTTTCATCAAAATATTTTGCATTATTTTTTCCAATCGTTACCTGAAAATCCCTTTGAAATTGTGTAATTACTTCGTGGTATGGTTGAGCTGCCGGCGCAAAGTAATAAGGATTATTGTAACCTTGTTCATGGTAATCGCTATGTACCTGTGGCATCCATTGGTTGTACATTTTTAAACGTTGCTGTGTTTCTATTTGTGTTTGCCATGCCCAGTCTCTGTTTAAATCAAAATTATAATGATTTACTCTTCCACCGGGCCATGGTTCCATGTGCTCTCTTGACTGCCTGTCGGGATTGGCATTTTTGCCTACTACAGAATTATACCAGTTTACATACCGGTCTCTTCCATCAGGGTTAATACATGGATCTAATAAAATAACTGTATTTTTTAACCATGTTTTTGTATTGCTATTGACAGGATTCAATAATTCATACAACATCTTCATCGCCGCTTCGCTGCTGCTAGTTTCATTGCCATGCACATTGTAACTTAACCAAACTATTGCTGGTGTATTTACATTACCGGGCTGGTCGGTTAAAATACCGGTAAGCCGCAAATTATTTTTACGGATATCTTCCAGCTTTGCAAGATTTTCTGCAGAGGCAATATAAGCCAGCAGTAATGGCCTACCTTCATTTGTTTCACCATATTGATCCAGCTTCATCATTTGCGGCATTGCCGAAAGAGCATATTTAAAATAGCTTACAATTTTATGATGCGGTGTATATTTACTTCCCAAAGTATAACCTAAAAATTCATCAGGGCTTTTAATCGTTTGTGCAAAAGAAAAATAAGAAATACAAATCAAAAACAAAAAGTGCGCAATTTTTTTATTCATAAATGGATTTTAGTATTAAGATAGTTATATCCTAAGTTGATTTAAATTAGCTGTTAATTAATGTAGAAAAATATTCAAGATGAAACATTCCAAAATTCTATTTAGTGTATTATGTAATTGTTGCTTTATCGTGCAATGTACAGCACAAATCAATGCTTACCAATACCACTCACAAAAAAAGGTATCAGCATCAAAAGGTGCGGTAGTATCTGCACATCCGCTTGCAAGTAAAGTTGGTATTGAGATATTAAAAAGTGGCGGAAATGCAATTGATGCAGCTATAGCCACTCAATTGGCGCTGGCAGTAGTGTATCCGGGAGCAGGTAATATTGGTGGTGGTGGATTTATGGTTGCACACTTAAAAAATGGTAAAAATATAACGATTGATTACAGAGAAATGGCACCGGCTAAAGCCAGCAGGGATATGTATCTTGATGCCAATGGTAATCCCCAAATGAACTTATCGCAGGATGGACATTTGGCCAGTGGTGTACCTGGTACCATCGCAGGTTTATTTGCTTCTTTAAAATACGCAAAGCTTCCTTTTAAAAGATTAATACAACCTGCAATTGACCTTGCTGAAAAAGGTTTTGCCATCAGCGAAGCCCAGGCTGCTGATTTAAATGAATTAAAAAAAGAATTTTTGCAACTCAATACCTACCCTGTTGTTTTTGTTAAAGAGTTGCTGTGGAAAAAAGGCGATACCCTTATACAAAAAGACCTGGCAAATACCTTAAAACGAGTTAGAGATTTGGGTGCTAAAGGTTTTTACGAAGGCCAAACAGCTGCACTGATTGTTAGCGAAATGATAAAAGGCAACGGCATTATCAACCTGCAGGATTTAAAAAATTACAAGTCTAAGGAAAGAACTGCTGTTGAGTTTGATTATAAAAATTACCACATCGTCACCATGCCCTTACCAAGCAGTGGTGGCATTATTTTGCAGCAGGTTTTAAAAATGATTGAAAAAAGAAATATTGGTAGCATGAAATTTCAAACCGCTGCAAGTGTACAACTGATGGTAGAAACTGAGCGCAGGGCGTTTGCTGACAGGGCTCAATTTTTAGGAGATGCCGATTTTGTTAAAGTGCCCGTAAAAACGCTGATGAGTGATAAGTATATTACGCAAAGAATGGCAGATTTTAAACCCGGTAAAGCAGGCAGCAGCCAAGTTATAAAAGCTGGTAACATTAAAGAAAGCGAAGAAACAACGCACTTAAGTATTATTGACAAGGAGGGCAATGCAGTTTCTGTAACCACTACTTTAAATGGCAGTTACGGAAGTCGTACTGTGGTTAGCGGAGCAGGATTTCTTTTAAATAACGAGATGGATGATTTTAGCGTAAAGCCGGGCGTACCAAACATGTACGGAGCCTTGGGTGCAGAAGCCAATGCCATTGCGCCGGGCAAAAGAATGCTCAGCAGTATGACCCCCACCATTGTACTAAAAAACAAACAACCCTTTATGGTAGTTGGCACACCGGGCGGCACCACTATACCTACCAGCCTTTACCAATCGATTGTAAATATTATCGACTTTGGCATGACTGCCGAAGATGCTGTAAACAAACCAAAATTTCATCACCAATGGTTACCCGACGAAATTCTTGTGGAAGATGATTTTGATGCAGCTACCATCACAGCACTACAAGCGATGGGATATAACGTTAATAAGCGTGGCCAAATTGGCCGTACAGAACTAATACTAATTACCACCGGCAAAACAAAATCTATTATTGCTGTGGGCGATAAAAGAGGCGATGATGATGCACAAGGGTATTGAGTAAATAAGATAGCCCGGTCCGCCACAATTTTTTTTTACAATCAATAAAAAAACAACAGCCTTATTCCAATTATTTAGGGCAAATTGTTTACATCGCTAAATTATTAACAACCAATATTGGCAAACACTTTCCATAACAAAAGCAAACTCCAATCCATATAACAAACAACTATCTGCAAAAAATATCTAACTACCAAACACTTTTTAACTAATTAAATTTCATTTTAATAATATATTTGACATTGAATTTGCCCATAGCAGGCAAAACGTTATTTTTGTTCTAATTGTACTATCCACTGCGCAGAAGTCTCTACATATTAAAATTGATTTTTCTTACACTAATATTTTGGTTGGTGTTTGCTTTGCTGCTAGTTTATGTAAAACCTACCTATGGTAACTGGGCTTTTTATATTGCTTTGGCTGGCTGGATAGTAGGCTGGCTCTATACTTTTGAAAAAAATAAACATAAAAGCTGGTTCTTTCTTTCATTTATAATAACAGTCGTATTTTTATGGTTTACCCTACAATTAACGGTAGCACAAAACTGGATCGTTTCTGCCGTATCAGAAAAATTATCATATGGCCTGAAAGCCAAAGTAACCATACAACACATCGATTATAGTTTTTTTGATAAAATGGACCTAAGAGGTTTGCTTGTTGAAGACCGTCAAAGAGATACATTGTTGTTTGCAGGCAGCGCCAAAGTTAATATTACTGATTGGTTTTTTATAAAAAGTAAAGCCACTTTAAAATATGTATCCCTTACCAATGCAGTGGTAAATTTACAACGTACCGATTCTGTCTGGAATTACCAGTTTCTGTTTGACTATTTTTCTTCCTCAAAAAAATCTACCAGTAAAAAAGCTTCTATTGAATTTGATATAAAAATTCTTCAGCTAGAAAACATTCATTTTAATCAAATTGATAAATGGGTTGGAAACAATATGACAATTGCTGTAAAGAAAATAGACCTTTTTGCAGACGACATTAATATCGAAAACAAACAAATTAACCTAAATACACTCACGTTGGATGAACCTAAGTTTACTCAATTTGATTATGAAGGCAACAGGGATAAGTTAAACCAGCCAATAGATACTAGCCACCCGGAAAAAAAAACCACTGCCTACCAATGGAACAATGCCGGCTGGGTGATGAATGTGAAAAATATTCACATCAATAATGGTATTTTTAATAACGAAAAGGAAACAGAAAGACCGCCATATATAAATCGGTTTGATGGCGTGCATCTTCTATTTGCTAACATTACCGGTGATTTTAAAAATATACATTTTGAAAAAGATACGCTAACAGCAGATATACATTTTGCCACAAAAGAACGCAGCGGGTTTGAAGTAAAAAAACTGCAGGCTGCATTTAAGTTCACGCCGGAAATAATGGAGTTTAAAAACCTTGAACTGGTTACCAACAAAAGCAGGCTGGGAAATTATTATGCCATGCGCTTCAATAGTTTTAATAAGGATATGGGCGACTTTTTGCACAGTGTAAAACTTGAAGCTAATTTTATAAATAGCGAATTAAACAGCGATGACCTTGCTTTTTTTGCGCCGGAAGTAAAAGAATGGAAAAGAATTTTTCAAATAAAAGGAGTTGCTAAAGGAACTATTGATAACCTTACTGCTAAAAAAATACTAATAAAAAGCGGCAATAGTTTTATTGATGGAGACATTGCTTTAAAAGGTCTTCCGGATATAAAAAACACCTTTATTGATTTACGGGCTAACGAATTAAAAACTACCGTTGCCGATATTGCCACCATTGTTCCTACTTTAAAAACAATTCAGCAACCCAATCTTGGTAAGTTGGAAAACATAAATTACAAAGGAAATTTCACTGGTTTTATAAACGACTTTGTTGCCTTTGGTACCATCAACACCAACCTTGGTATTGTAACGGGCGATATCAATATGAAACTGCCGGAAAATAAACCGTCCATTTATTTAGGTAAAATTTCAACGCTGGGTTTCAGGCTGGGCGAATTTATCAATAACAATCAATTAGGTACCATTGTATTTAATGGTAAACTAAATGGTATTGGTTTTAAAACCAAAGAGGTAAGCGCCAATTTTGATGGCAATATCCGAAGCGTAGATTTTGCAAATTATACTTACCAAAACATTACTGTTAAAGGAGATTTTGGTAAAAATTTATTTAATGGTGCCGGAAGTATTAATGATCCCAATTTAGTATTGAATGATCTTAAGGGAAGTATTGATTTTACTGGGCCTCAACCGCAGTTTAATTTTGATGCCGATCTTGCAAAAGCAGACCTTAAAAAATTAAAATTAACCCTAGATGATTTTGTACTAAACGGGCATTTTTACCTGAATTTTACGGGTAGTAATATTGATAATTTTTCGGGGAGTGCAAAAATTTATAACGCAGGTTTATTACACGATTCGATACCACTATCTTTTGATTCGTTGCTATTGGAATCTTTTAATATTAACGATGCCAAAGTATTAACACTGCATAGTAATAATATCCAAGCTCAGGTAAGTGGAAGGTTTAAAATAATTGAATTACCAGATGCTTTTAAGGTATTTTTAAGCCGTTACTTTCCTACCTACATTAAAAAACCTCCCTATACTATAAATGACCAGGATTTTTCTTTTTTGATAAAAACAAAAGATGTAGACGGCTATGTGCAATTACTGGATAAAAAATTAAAGGGCTTTAATAATACAGTCATTCAAGGCGAACTTCACTTAAGTGAAAACCAAATAAATGTAAATGCCAAAGTACCCGACTTTAGTTACGATGGAAAAGTATTTAACAATATTCGTTTAGATAGTAAAGGCAATTTCGATTCGCTGCTTACTAAAATAGATGTTGATGATGTAACAATCAATGATAGTTTACATTTACCTGCATCCAATATCGTACTAATTTCTCACGATGATTTAACTGATATCAGTGTTAAAACAAGTGCAAGTAAAACCATCAGCGGCGCAAACATCAATGCACAGGTACAAACAATGAAGGATGGTGTAAAAATTCATTTCTCTCCTTCGTCACTAATCATCAATGATAAAAAATGGGAACTCGAAAAAGATGGTGAATTGGTTTTAAGTAAAGCTCAGGTAAGTGCCAGCGAAGTAAAATTTGTACAGGGAACACAAGAAATAAATATTGCTACTGAGCCTTCAGAAACCGGTAACTCAAATGATATTATTGTAACACTAAAAAAAGTAAGTATAGATGAACTTGCTCCACTTGTAATAAAAACCCCCAGGTTAGAAGGACTACTGACAGGAACTGTAAGAATAGCCGATCCTTTTGGAAAACCATTTATAGAATCAAACTTATTATTAGAAAAATTTGGATTGGATAGCGATTCAATTGGCAGTATAAAAGCAACAGCTACCTACTCTTCCCAATCAGGTATTCTAAAATTTAATGCCGGGGCAGAAAATGAAGAAAACAATTTTAGTATTGAGGGAAATTACAATACCAAAGATTCAACTACTAACCAGGCTAACATTGCACTAATATCTAAAAAACTTGATTTAAAGATTTTAAACAACTATCTAGGTGGTATTTTTAGCAATATAAAAGGAGTGGCCAATACTAGCGACCTTAAAATAACCGGTAATTCGAAACACCTGGTAATTACTGGCACCGCCAATATTACGGAAGGTTCCCTGCTGGTAAATTATACCCAGTGCAGGTATAAATTTAAAAACGAATCAGTAATTTTTAATCCGGACGAAATAGACTTTGGCACTATTGTACTTTCCGACAGCTTAAATAATACGGGCACACTGAGCGGCAAAATGTACCATCATTGGTTTGATAATATTGGGTTTGATAATATTAAAATGGAAACCCCAAAAATGCTGGTGCTAAATACAACCAAAAAAGATAACGGTACTTTTTTTGGAAAAGTTATTGGCAAAGCAACGCTGTTACTTAATGGCAGTACAGAAGATATGACGATGGATATTACTGGTGAACCGTCCAGAACAGATAGCAGTCATATTTATTTATTAAGTGCTGCAAGTGTGGAAAGTGGTGTAGTTGACTATATAGATTTTATTCAGTTTGGTACTGAAATGGAAAACAGGTACAAAGGAAAATCTTCTTCCAATATTATTGTTAATATGGCTTTAACAGGAAATCCTTCCTGCAAAATTGATGTGATATTGGATGAATCGACCGGCGATATTATCAAAGGTGAAGGAAACGGCCTGTTGAAAATCAGGGTTGGTAACAAGGAACCTTTAACCATCAATGGCAGGTACGATATTACCAAAGGAGAATACACCTTCAACTTTCAAACCTTCTTAAAAAAATACTTTACCGTTAACAGTGGCAGTATTGTGTGGACCGGAGATCCATATAAAGCACAGATAGATATTATTGCAGAATACCTTGCCAGTAATGTGGATTTCAGCAGCATAGCTTCTACGCTCTCTACATCCGCAACTGGAGCTACAGCTTTTAATAAAAAGAGTGATGTAAGGATACTGGCACATTTAACCGAAAGTTTATTAAAGCCAGTGATTGATTTTGAATTTCAATTACCCGAAACAAGTCCTTTAAGAAGTGACTTTTTTATTGTAAAAAGGTTACAACAATTTAAAGAAGATAAAAATGATCTAAACAAGCAGGTAACTTCGTTATTGTTATTTAATTCTTTCATTAGTACAAGCCAAGGGTTTATAACTGCTAACAGCGGGCAAAATGTTTTATACAGTACCATTGGTGGTATGGTGAGCAGTGCCATATCTGGATTTTTCAACAAATTTTTACAAAAATATATTAAGAATACTTCGTTGTACCTTGACTTAAATACCAGTTACGGTAACTCAGCTTATGACCTGCAGGCCAATGTTGCCCAGTTGCAGGCCGCAGCTAAAAGTGGTTTTATTTTTAAATTGTTAAACGGAAGACTCATCATAACTGCGGGTGTAAATGTTGACTACAATAACCCTTATGTGTACAACAGAAATAACAATGTTTTAATAACACCCGATTTAACAGCCGAATTTATAATCAACAAAGATGGAAGTGTTAGAGTTGTTGCATTTAACCGTACCAATTATGATCTTATTGGACAAAGGAACAAAACCGGTGTTAGCTTATCGTACCGAAAAGATTTTAATACCTTCTATGAAATTTTTAATTTTGGAAAAGAATGAAAAAAAATAATTTTCTGACTGATGAAATAATTCATCCTCTACAACAGTTGTTTATAATTTATCTTTAACTGTGTGAAGAAAAAAATAATCTTATTGGCCATCGTTGTTATATCTTTTACCAATCTTTTTGCACAAGAAAATAAGTTGTATAACCCGGTAGCTAACGCAGCCGCTGACATTGACACCGCTATTAAAAAAGCTGCTGTTGAAAATAAATTTGTACTGATACAAGCTGGTGGTAACTGGTGTAGCTGGTGCCTTGAATTTGCCCGTCTCGGCAAGTCTGATCGTCAGCTTGATTCTGCCATCAACAGTAGTTTTGTATGGTATCACTTAAACTATAGCAAAGAAAATACAAACGAGGCTTTATTTGCAAAATACGGATATGCTCAGCGTTTTGGGTTTCCGGTATTTATTATTTTAGATGGCAAAGGCCAACGGATACATACTCAAAGCAGTGAATATCTTGAAGATGGCAAAAAGAGTTACGATCAGAAAAAAGTATTAACTTTTTTAGAGCAGTGGAGTCCAAAAGCGTTGGCACCAGCTACATACACAAAACAATAATTTTATTTTAAGGCATATTTTCATTGGTTAGATAATTAAAAGTATGAACTCAAATAAAGAGCAGTTTATTAAACTAATCCGCCATCCGCTTAAATTCAACATATTTTTGTTTACCAAATTACCCGTTGCTTTTTTTTCGGGTGTAAGGATAAAAACAATTGACGAAACTAAAGCAATCGTAACTATTCCATATAAGTGGTTTTCGCAGAATCCTTTTAAATCAACTTATTTTGCCTGCCTTGCTATGGCTGCGGAATTTAGCACCGGGCTGCTCGCCATGATGAATACTCATAAAAGTAATCCACCAGTATCGATGCTTGTTACGGGCCTTGAAGCTACCTATTTTAAAAAAGCAACTAGTATAACCTACTTCACCTGCCAGGAAGGTTTAGCCATTCAACAAACAATTGCGGCAGCAATTACAACAGGCGAAGGCAAAATGATAAAAGTAAAATCAACAGGTAAAAATGATAGTGGAGAATTGGTGGCGGAGTTTTATTTAACTTGGTCTTTTAAGGTGAAAAAATAAGTCATATTGCTAAAGTGCAAGATTTTCATTAGTTGCTTTCCAAAAGTAATTTTTAAAAAAAGCTATTATTTTCAATATTAATGCAACCTTTTATAAGTAAAGTTTGTTTTAGTCTAAAGAATAACTTTATGAAAAAGATAAATTTTCCAACCACTTTGCTTTATCTAATATTGTCAATTTTATTTTTAGCCTGTAAAAAAGACACTAACACATCTGCACCTGTACTTATTAAAGAATGGTCAGTTCTTTTATCGCCAAAAAATCAAAATCCAGCTCGAACAGGTCGAGTAGAAACCGGTACAGTTGCCTTAAAATTATATAGTAACAATAGTTTAAAATATACCATAAATGTAACTAATCTTGCTCCAGATGATGTTTTAACAGCAGCGCATATACATGCAGGTGATGTTATTACAAATGGACCTGTAGTGCTGGGTTTTGATCCAGTATTTTCTGGTAGTACTGCAACTGCTACTATAAGTAACCTTAGAATGACATTTACTGACAGTCTAAAAGATGATATTAACGAACTGTACTTCAATATTCATTCAACACAGCAACCAGGTGGGCTTTTAAGGGGGCAATTAAATGCAGGAATTGAAATGGCAGAAGACGTTGTATTACTCGGCACTAATGAACTTACCCCGGTAACGACTACAGCAAACGGACTTGCAATCCTGAGGTTAACAGACAAGAAAAAATTATATTCCAAAATAACCGTAGCTAATTTAGAGTTGGATGATACCTTAAGTGCAGCCCATATACATTTAGGGGCATCAGGTGTTAATGGGGCTGTTATTGTAGGGCTTTGTGGAAGTGCCGCAGATTTTGGTGTAGCTAAACAGTTTGCATTATCTGATGCTATTTATGCAAACGTAAAATCAGATGCTGTTTATGTAAATGCCCACAGTACAAAACATCCAGGAGGTATAATACGTGGTCAGATAAGGTAGTTACCAATACCCATAGTATTTTTTCGCCTAAAATATGTAAAATATTTTAGGCTTTTTTATTTCTAAATAATTGTTTACACAGAAATGGAATAATATAGTATTAACAACATACACTATATTTCAGGTAAGCAAAAAAAAATCATGTTATCCGTAAGTTCTAAAAAAGCTGGCATTCAATTGGAAAACAATTATTCCAGCATTCACTTATTTGAAGAAAATAAACGTAAAATTCAATGCTTCTATAAAATGCAATATCCTTACAAAAAATATTTCTTATAAAACTAATTGATTATACAACTTAAGAATCGTTTCTTCGGGATTAGTACAAAACCCAGGATGTACTTTAGAGGTTTGTACAATTGTACTTCGAATGGCGGTTAGCCAGCGAAAGCGGCCAGCCAAATCTAATTTCCTTATAGGGCCAGCGGTATTATCTCCCTCACATATACGCTCTATAGCATTAAGATATTGTAGTATTTCTTTCCAGCTCGATTCACTGCAAAACGCTGACAACCGCACTTCATTTAAGCCAATTTTTACTTGCAAAAATTTTTGGTTGGTGCAATAAAGAATCACTCCCGCATTCAAAAATTCTTCCCGTTCTACCTTTGGCACAATACGTATAACCGCGTACTCAAATAATTGCTGTTGCTGCATGCTGTGCTTCTTTTACAAAAATGATGGTATTTGCCAAACGAGTTTCTAAAAATTTAATGTATGGCTGTCGATGTAGATCCGGTGTTTCAAAAAATGTATCTGTTGCAAGCCACTCTTCTGGAATTAAATTAACAATGGAGCGGATGCGTTCCTTTGTAAGAACCAAACGAAAGGCTTCATCTACAGCATCCAATTCGGTAGCCTGTGGCAATAAAACATGATCTTTTATCAATACAAAAGGTTTCATAGCCTGCGCTGCTATATTTTGCCAGTTATGATGAAAATAAAGAGCGGCCCCGTGATCAATCAACCATAATTCTTTATGCCACCATAACATGTTTGTATTGCGAACAGTAAGATCCATGTTAATTAGTAAGCAATCCAACCAAACAATTTTTGAAGCCAGTGTTGTGTTAATAGTAGTAACTGCAGGATCAAAAGTTATCGACCCCGAAAGATAATGTAATGCAAGGTTTAGTCCCACACTTGCTTTTAGTAAATCCTGAATTTCCTCATCAGGTTCTGTTCTACCAAAGGCTTCGTCAATAGTTGCAAACACAATTTCCAGTATAGATAAACCCACCGTCCTTGCAATTTCTCCACCTATCATTTCGGCAATGAGTGCTTTAACGCCTTGCCCTGCTCCCCGAAATTTAAGCACATACAAAAAACCATCGTCTGCTTCAACAATAGCGGGCACCGAGCCTCCTTCACGCAATGGTGTAACATATCGGGTAACCTTAACAGTTCGTATTTGAAGTGTAGTATTACTCATCTTGTATTATTAAAATTTAAATGGCATGTAATAAAAAGCACTACCAAATTTTTAATAATAAGCAGGAAATGTAGTTCAAAAAATTTAGAAAAAATAGCTTACCCTCGTATTTTTACATTAACTATTACCTGAGGTAGGTACAAATTTTACACAGTAATTTTTTAGGATATTCTCATTATTAATACTGTTATAACTTGCAGCTAAACATATGAGATTTGATATATAAAAAGAAGACCGGGTTAGCAGCTAAAGCAAATTTAATTTGATTTGGTACCACAACTAAAAGACTTTTTACGTTTAGTTTTTTTCTTATAAAACAATTTTATAAACAGGCCTGGTATTATTAGGGTAATTGCTTAAAGTCTTTGCCCATAATATTTTTATCGCGGTAATTGTAAAAATACAGACATATCAAACACATTATGTAAGCATCAATAAATTCAGCAATTTCCGGCCCCGCCATATAAACTTTCCAATAATGCTCCATGTTATTTTCCAACGGAAGATGTGATAAGGACAACTTTAATACAATCCAGGTTACAGCAAAAAATATCCCGATTGAAATAGGAGGAACGGGAACTTTAAATTTTTGAGTCAGACTATTAATAAACTTTACTTTATATACCAGAAATGGTAACACACACCCAAAAACAATCGTGAAGATTTTAAATAATAAATCCATTTCTAGAAATCTATCCCATCCTTTCTTGGCACCGCCGCCCATATATTTTCCATCAAATAAGGTGATGTTGTGAATATTAAATTCATGTTGCACATTTATTTTATTAATACTTTCAGGGGTAGAAAAACCAAAAATCCGCTGTCCCCAACTCATTTCTTCACCTGCCCCAAAAAATAATACAAAACTAAGCAGAAGTAAAAAAACATTTCTATTTTTTTTAAAAGTAAGCACCAGCAAGATGAATGAAATGAAATAAAACAAGGCAGTAAGCCATTCAAAAAAACTATCTTCTTTACCCAGTAAAATTACTGTATTGGTGTTAGCAAAATTATAGAATAGAAAACTGAGTAATAAAATAATGGGGATAGAGATATAGTAATTACTTAAAGATTTTATCTCTTTTAAATAGGAATTTGTAGACATTATATATTAATAAAATTTAGTTTGATAAATTGGCATTTAAAAAGTCAATAAGAACAAGATTGCCATTATAGCAATCATACAGTTGAAAAATTTTCTACAAAGCTTTGTTATTAACTAAAATTAGTTAATAATTATTTAACATTAACGTAACATCATTGTTAAAAATTGCTTTTTGTTTGGCAGTAATTAATATTACTAGATAATTACAATTTTTGCAGACGCAATATTTGAACTTAACAATTCCAATTCTGAAATAGCATAAACTTCATTTTATTGTTTAAGTAAGCTTTTAGTATCTTTCAGTTTTATTATATTCAGCAACTGTTTGTTACAAATATTTAATGTTATAGAGAAGCTGGAGATAACAAAATTTATTTTAATTTTTATTATAACCCGTACATGAAAAAAATTATTACCTTAGTAATGACAGTGAGTTTATTGTGTGTTGCTACTGCACAATCTATCAATAAAATTATCAAAGCAAAGGAGGTAAAACGTATTGAACAGCTGCTATCATCAGATGACATGCAAGGTAGGCGTACCTTTACACCAGGCATCGATAAAGCATCTGCCTTTATTGAATCTGAATTTACAAAAACAGGTTTGCAGACTTTTAAAGATGCACCCAACTACAGGCAGGAATTTTTTATGTACGAGGCAAATACAACTTCTTCGATAATTACTATTGACGGAAAAGATATAGCTGATTCGTTAATAGCTATTTTTTCATATCAATCCGAAGTGACTCTTTCAGAAAAAAACGATGTAGAAGTAGTTACGATAAAAGCAGGTGAATCTTTCGGTCAAAAATTTTATCAGAGCTACCATAGCAAAAAAAATTTGTTGGTTTTAGTAGATACTTCTTTTAGAAAAAATCTGGAAAATATTCAGCATATAAATAAAATTTCAGCTGAACAGGCTACCAATACCATTGTATTTGTTTGGGGAACAACAATTGCAACTACCTTTTCTATTACAATTAAAAACAGCATTCAAAAAAAAGCTTTAAACAATGTGGTAGGTATTTTACCGGGTAAAAGTAAACCAGCTGAATATGTTATTTTTTCCGGACATTATGATCACCTTGGTGTTGGATCACCAGCCGAAGGCGCACCACATGATGCAACAGATTCTATTTTTAACGGTGCCAATGATGATGCTGCAGGTACTACCGCTGTTTTAATGCTGGCAAAATATTTTAAAAAATTAAACAACAATGAGCGCACCATTATTTTTGTAGCCTTTGTTGCAGAAGAGTTAGGGGGCTTTGGTTCTCAATATTTTTCAAAGCAATTAGCCCCTGAAAAAGTGATTGCAATGTTTAATATTGAAATGATAGGCACGGAATCAAAATGGGGTAAAAATTCGGCTTATATAACAGGTTTTGAAAAAACCAATATGGGTAAAATGCTACAACAAAATTTAAAGGGATCATCATTTTCCTTTTATGCAGATCCTTACCCCGAGCAACAATTATTTTATCGATCAGATAATGCAACGCTTGCCAGGCTTGGTGTTCCAGCGCATACTATTTCTACCTCAAAAATGGATAATGAACCAAACTATCACAAAGCAAGTGATGAAACAGGAACATTGGATATGGATAATATGGTAGCAATTATTAAATCAATTGCTATAAGTTCCTCCAGTATTATTAGCGGAAAAGATACCCCTTCAAAAGTGGATACTACCAAATTAAATTAATATAAAAATTAATTTCTTGAGTTCGCTGTAACCTGGTTTAGTTGTACTATTTTACCTGTACTTTTTTCTTTATCCCTGCATTATCGGTATCAGACAAACTTTTTAATATTCCGGATGATTCCGTAGGCGGTTGTTTTCTTTGTTTGGCATTAAAAATTATCTGGGCTGCATCCACTTTTGATAAATTACAATCAACCCTTGCAAGACGAAGTTCTGCATTTAGCTCATCTACCTTTTGCTGCAGGCCCCCTACTTTATTTTTAAAAGATATTTCACCTGAGTTGGTCACACCCGCAGCATCATGCAATCGTTTTAAACGCCTGTCATTGTCTTGCTTTAAAATATTATTGGCATTGGTTAATACCCCAATACTGCTTTAATGCGCACTAATATTTTCCGCTAGCGTTTTTACATTATTATTTACATAAGCTACCGGAGCAGTCACAGTATTTTTATTATTTAAAGTCATTTTTGTAATTATATACCAATGCCGTTAAGTTAAGCCATTTTGTTACATTTTTTTGTAATTCATAGATTTAGGTTTTTTCTGTTTATGATTTCTTGGAAAGCTTCTATTTGGCCTGATTGCCTCGGTTGTCTTAGTTAATATTTCATCTAAAATATTTAAGAATCTTTTTATCCTTTTCTTAATAAATACCCCAATCATACATTCACCAACCATCGATAAAGCGTTTGTCTTATTTACTGTTTTTGTATATTTTAGATTTGCGTTTTTGCTTTCCTCCCGTACTTTTTGCTCTATCGGAAAACTCATTGCCGCACAAATATTCATTGAAAATATTCCTGCATAAAAGTCTTGCTTTACCGATAATGCAGACATTCCTGAAAACGATTCCAGATCAGCTCTGACTTTAAATAATTTGTAGGCTTCTTCAATTCCCCATCTAAAATGATATAATTGTTTCAGGCTATCAAGGGTGTATTCTTTCGCATTGGTAAGGCTTGTA
>JANXSK010000145.1 GCA_025352695.1 Ferruginibacter sp.
GCATTGAAGCGGTGAGGATAATTAAAGAAAATTTCCCCAACATTTATGTCATCATGCAAACAGTGTTTGATGATGATGATAAAATATTCAGCGCCATACAAGCCGGTGCCGGCGGATATATCCTGAAAAAAATACCACCATTAAAAATTCTTGAAGCTATTAGTGAAGTGTAATGCTGAATCTTCACTTTTCAGTAGTTGATAGTTTCATTGGTGCATATTAATTTATAGCCCGTTCAGAATAATTTCAAAATACGGGTACACTTCCTTAGAGCCATTTTATTTACTTTAAAACTATTTAAAAATGACAAAGAAAAAAATGGAACTCGACATCATCAATCCAAATTACGCAGGAATTGATATTGGAAGTAAATCCCATTACGTAACCGTAGGGCAGGCACTCGAAGATGTAAAAGAATTTGGTGTGTATGCCGATGATTTAACTGCTATTTGTTTGCATTTAAAAGAGTATGGCATTACCTCTGTAGCTATTGAAAGCACAAGATATTATTGACAAAATTTGTTTGTAGAACTTGAATGCCATGAAATGCAAGTTACCCTCTGCAACGGAAAATTTACAAAGCATGCCAAAGGTTAAAAAACGGATGTAAAAGACTGCTGTTGGATACAAAAATTACATACTTTAGGATTATTGACCAGTAGTTTTTTGCCCGACCAAACCACCGAAGAACTACGTACTTTTTGCAGACAAAGAAACAATATGATAGATCTTGCTGCTCAAGCATCTCACAAAATGTAAAAGTATTTAAGGCTTTTAAATTTTAGGTTAGATGTAGTGGTAAATGATATTTGTGGACTTACAGGCCTTGCCATTATTGCAGATATTTGCAAAGGAAACCTTGACCTTATCAGTCTTGCTACACACCGAAATGGAAACTGCAAAAAAAGTAAGGAGGAAATTACAAAAGCAGTGAAAGAAAATAATAGAACCGATTTTCTATTTGGATTAAAACAAGAATATGAATTCTATCTTTTTTATCAAAAAAAAATTTAAAGTTGCGATAAACAAATCAATGCATTTTTAAAAATGCAAATAAACACTGATCCTCAAAAAAAAATTAAAAACAGTCGATAAAAAACATAAACGCATCAACAAAAATGCACTCAAAGGAATAGACCTCAACCAGGCTTCATATCAATATTTTGGAGGAGTTGATTTAATGGCCATTGAAGGGTTAAGCCATGCAACAGTGCTTACCATTATGAGTAAAGTGGGGCCAGATGGGTTTGAGAAATTTAAAACTGCAAAAGAATTTACAAGTTGGTTGAGGATTGCTACGAATAATAAAATAAGTGGAGGAAAAATCCTTTCAAGCAAAACTCCCAAAGGAAGCAACCGATTAAAAATTGCACTCCCCCATGCAGCAAATTCCATAGGTAATTTAAAAGACACGCAACTCTCAATTTTTTTTAGAAGAATTGCTTACAGAAAAGGCAGGGCAACAGCCGTAAGTGCAAGGGCAAGAAAATTGGGAGTAATTATTTGGACAATGATTACACAAAAAGTACCTTACAAATCACCTACTCAATACCTCCTCCTTGACCAAAAAAGAAAAGAAAAGCTTGTAGAAAAAATAAAAAAAAATTGCTAAATTTGACCTTAAACCTGATGACTTTAATTTTGCAACTTATCGATTATTTGTATAGAAAAAAAACGTTAGTCAGAATTGTAAAAAAGTACACAGAAAATAAATTTGAATCAAATTCAAGGACGCATTATGACAGAAAAAAAGAGCGATTTTAAATTAGTAGGACTAAAACTAAATGGTAAAACAACCAACCAAAACAACCAATCAAGTAAAGACTGTGGCAACTTATGGCAAAAATTTGAAACGGATAAAATTTTTGACCTTATTCAAGAAAAATTATCCAATGAAATATATGCTGTCTATTTTAGTTATGAAAAGGACGAAACAACCCCCTTTTCATATTTTATCGGGTGTAAAGTAGATAAGAATTCAGGAACACCAAAAGGGCTTGAAGAAATAATGATACCCACTCAAAAATACAGCAAATTCAAAGCCAAAGGTGTGATGACAGGTTGTATAACTGAAACTTGGAAAGAAATATGGAACTCTGACATAAAACGAAAGTTTGGATTTGATTTTGAAGTGTATGATGAAAGAAGTCAGGATTGGAGTAATGCAGAAGTAGATATTTATATTTCGACAATTGACTAAAAAGAATATTTAAGCTTCTTGGAAAAACAAAGAACCGCTAACAGCTTGTATGGGCAATAACGGATGAAGTGGTAAACAGAAAGTCAGTGCATTAAAAAACTTTGTGCTAAACGGACAGAAAAGTGCTTCTAATCCGCTACTGCATATACACGCAAACCGTAAGCGTTCATTGTAGGAAGATCAACAAAACATTGCAAACAAACAAAACGATATAAATTGAAAAAAGAAAAAATAATTTATTGGATATCAACAATAATCATCGCATTATTTGAAGGAATAATGCCAGCTCTGACATCACAAACAAAATTGGCAAAAGAAGGAATTAGACATTTGGGTTATCCTGAATATTTTGGAAACGCCTTAGTATTTTTTAAAATATTGGGAGTGTTAGTATTAGTTATTCCCAAGGTTCCAAAAAGAATAAAAGAATGGGCTTATGCAGGTTTTGCTTTTGAATTCATATTTGCAACGATCAGTCTCGGAGCAGTTGACGGAATAAACGGACAAACCTTTCTCCCACTAATCGTATTTGGAATTTTAGCGATTTCTTACATTTACTATCATAAGTTAAACTCAAACAAAATTTAAATTATTATGTCCTTTCAAGCATACATAGACAACATCAAAGCCAAGACAGGTAAAAGCCCTGCTGACTTTAAAAAACTTGCAGAGAAAAAAGGTTTTTTAAAAAATGGAGAACTTGTAAAAACTGTGAAAGCTACCGAAATTACAAATTGGCTTAAACACGAATTTGAATTAGGACACGGTCACGCAATGGCAATTTACGCAATATTTAAAGACAAAACTGAATAACGACACGATAAACAACGAACCGCTAAAATCGGTTTCAGAATATAGTGGGGCGACAAATATATTCTCAGCTTTTTTTCGCTAATCAGCTTCAGTTCCAGCCGATGGAATAATGAGCAGTAGAATTAACAATGAACTTTTGTAATTTTATTCAGCAGCGCTTACGGGCTGACGATTTTAAAATACCGCCACATTGCCAAGCGTGCCCGTTGGTTGCAATTTAATAAAACCAGAATGATGACTAAAAAAATATTGACAATAATAGTTGCTTTTATGGCGACACTAGTCGGTCTTTATCCTTTTATCTATTTTTTTATAAACCGGAAGTTTGGATTATTACAATCAAAAAGTGATGCTACATTAAACAATGTTTTTTGGAATATTGAGTTTTATATGCAGATAACATTAGGGGGACTTGCTTTGCTAATAGGTTGGACACAGTTTAGAGTAAAGCAAAGAACAAACAACCTGAAATTGCATAGGCAGATTGGTAAAGTCTATGTAATTGCTTCTTTACTCAGTGCAGTTGCAGGCATTTACATTGCATTGTATGCCACAGGTGGAACGATTGCTTCCTTGGGCTTTATTTGTTTAGGAATTATTTGGTTTTATACTACCTTAAGGGCTTATATTGAAATAAACAATAGGCGGATTGATAAACATCAAAAGATGATGATATATAGTTACGCTGCTTGTTTCAGCAGTAACTTTAAGAATATATCTTCCTCTTTTAATTATATTATTTCATGACTTTATTAAAGCTTATTTATTAGTAGCATGGCTTTGTTGGATACCCAATATAATAGTTGCATACTTTTTAGTTATACAACTTCAAAGACAGAAAGACAAAACTGCCACCAGTCGAGTAAGCAAGGGGTATCTCACCCCCTGCTCCTCACAGAACCGTACGTGAATCTCTCGATTCATACGGCTCTTCAAGATGCGTCTTTCAATTAATAAGCGGGGCATACACTCCAATGGGCAAAAAGACTGGGCTGCA
>JANXSK010000146.1 GCA_025352695.1 Ferruginibacter sp.
GTATCAAGGATATTCAATTCTTTTTGTCCGGCAATTTTTTCAGAATTATTTTTTGCAGCAGTTATTTCTTTATCCTTTTTTACAGATGGCTTACAACCAGTTGTTTCTGCAATGCACAGTATAATAAATAAAGCGCTTAAAATAAATGTTGTAAAGTTTGATGGTTGTATTTTCATTTTATTTGTAATTATTTTGATAGCTCCGCTTTTCCATATTCCTGTATTTGTTTCTGCCATTGTACCAAATCAGCACGATGCGCTCCTCCAAAAGCCATTTGTTCAGCCGAAGGTTTTTGAGCATACCCCTGATCGCACATCTTCAAAAAATTTACCAGCCTTTTAGGATCATTTACGGCGAAAAGCATATGCAGTGCAGCACCTGTGAGCGTTATATCACGAAAATTGCTGCCTGCGCTTTTAACAAGTTTAACAAAAGAGGGTAATGGGCTTAAGAGATTGATTTTTTCATCCAGGGTACGCGGTGGCGTTAACGATGCATACTTTGGTTCAGCAGCTTTTGCAGCGCTAAAACCTTTTTCAAATAACATAAACTGATTCACTTTTTCAACAGTAATAGAATAATTGGCAATTACAGCTTGATCTGCTTTGGAAAATTGCTGTGCAGATGTTGCAAGAGAGAATAGTATTAAAGCTGATGCGGTTACTAATTGGATTATCTTTTTCATTTTATAATATTTATGCTTTCTATAAAAATTGGTTTACATTCTTGTACTGGTTGAAATTGTTTTAATTACCCGGGATAAAGCTGGAAATACTGCTGTTGTTATCAAAGTGTTACCGTTAATTGAAATAGTAGCTGTTGTGATTAATTTTTTTGGATTATATTGTGGCTCTAAGGTTAATTTTAACTGATCTCCCATTAAGCTCCAAGTGCCCTTCATTATAGTTACTTCTGAACTGTTTGGTGCAGAAAAGCCAATTATAAACGTATGATCTGATTTGTATTCCCCCCAGGAATCGCCGGCTTCTTTCGACGATCTTTCTTCTATTGACTTACCCATCATTTTAGCGCCTTGTTCACTATAAAATCTTTTTTCGGAAACACCTTTCCATTTGCCAACAATGGATTGTGCACTGCACTGGGTAATGCATGCAAACCCAATGATAATGCAGGTGAGAACAAATAATACTTTTAATGTTGGTGATGTCTTTTTCATTTTGTTTTATTTATAGTTGATTAATTATTAAATGTTTTATTTTTTTATTAAGAATTAGAGTTAACGGTTTTGTCCCGGCAAAATTTGATTTACATTCTTGTACTTGTTGTTATCATTTTATTTACCAGTGATGAAGCTGGAGTTACTACTGTTGTTATCAAAGTGTTACCATTGATTGAAATAGTATTTACTGCGGCTATTTTTTTTGGATTGTATTTTGGCTCTAAAGTTATTTTCAACTGATCTCCTGTTAAGCTCCAGGTTCCCATCATTGCAGTTACTTCTGAATTATTTGGGCCTGAGAAGTTCTGGATAAATGTATGATCCGCTTTGTATTCAATACTTGAATAACCGGGTTTCTCCGATTCTCCTTCCATTGGCTTGCCCATCATTTTAGCGCCTTTTTCAGTATAAAATTTTTTCTCGGAAACAGCCTTCCATTTGCCAACAATAGATTGTGCAGTGCATTTTGTAAAGCTTGCAAAACCAATGGTAATGAAGCTGATAATAAGCAACGCATTTAATGTAAAAGCTGTAAACATTAATTTATTTTTCATTTCATTTAATTTTTTTTTAAGTGATAGATTAATTCCTAATTGTTCGTACCTGGCATCTTACGCAATCTTCTGCCTTCTTCTTTATAATATTCTGAATTCATAATTTCTTCCTGATAAGGCTGAAGCTCCTTTGTAAAGTCCATTACCTTTTGAAATTCTGCCGGTTTGGGTTGTACTTTTTCAGATATTTGATCAGACTGTAAATAGAATTGTATATCCTTATCCATAGCTGTGTTTATTTTAGTATCATTCTTTTGCCTGATCGCTTTTACATATTCGATAGTATTAGCAGCATAATCATGAAAATATTTATTAATCGCAGGGTCAGCAAAATCAGGAACTTTAATGTTTATGATACCGCTTTTTTGTGCCTTCAAATTATTAGCAGACAATATGAATACTGTAAAAACAATTGTAATTAAAATTGAATTTTTCATTTACCTTATTTTTAATTGATTAATTGAGTTAGATCATTTCATTTTTTATACAGGATACAAATTTCAGCAACACTGCATTTAATTATACTACCCTGTTATGTAGTTTTAAAAATAGCTGACGTTAAAAAATATCATCTATTGTATTAAGGCATTAAAATAAAAAAGTATTTCCTGACTATGCCACTCCGATATATGAGATTTGAATGCTGATTCTAAAAAAATATATTTGAAATTATGTGTACCTGCCATTATAAGCATGAGTAGCAACTGTTGTTCAGATTGTAACAAACAACACTTTTAAAGTAAAAGCTGTAAAAATTGATTTGATTGATACTAATTTTGTTTTATTTTAAAGTAATTAAATATTTTTTAGAAGACAAGTTTCGTGTCACGGAAATTTTGTAGTTATCAATAACAAATCTCTGCTACAATGCATTTATTTATGTTATCCGATCAGGTAGTTTTATAATTATTGCAATAGTAGCGATTACATACGCCTCTTATTTTACAGCTATGATTAAAATACAAATGGTCAAAATTGCAAGAAGGATAAACGCATTTGTTCTTATCCAGTTAGTTTAAAGCAGCAGTTTTATTTGCGTCTCGTCATATTTTGTGATTACCATATCTGACTAAAGAGGGCACTGCTACTTAAATGTGGAAATAAAAGTTATAATGTTTAAAACTAATGAAGCAATTGCTTCGGGAATTATCATAAAAAGAAGACGGGCAAATAGTAAAATGACACGTAAAATCAGCATCAAAAAATCGATAGAATTGCCGGAATAAGTGCAGTTTTATTATTATTGCTCACTTAATTTTTAAAATTCTTTCACAATATTCAGGTATTGCTGCAGTGGCCTGTTTTAAAACCAGCAGCCTAAAACTGTAGGCCGTTTTTGTTTTAAAAGTTGAAGTTACATTTTTTGCAAACTTTAATTATCGATTAGCCTCTGTACTTTTTATTGGTAAGGCACCGATTTGCATTAATATGGAAAGCCACCCTATTTCGCTATTGTATTTAATAATTTTCCCATCTTCTACTGTAGCAATGCTTAGATTCTGAAACCGAACATACTTACTAGTCGGAGGAATTCCAAATAACTCACCAAGATGAGTTCCGTGAAGAATCCAGTGAGAAGCAACTTGTTCTCCTTCCATTAGCTGCTGTAGCAGTTCTGTTTTGATGTCAGGAAAAGCTGCCTTTACTTTGAGAAAATTTTTACTCAAATCACTCATGCCAGGATGCGCTTCAAGACAGTTTATATCACCTGTTGTAAATAGCGTTTCAATTGTTTCAAACAATATCTGTGATGGATTTTTAGAATTATACATTTTCATTTATTTATAGATTTAAAGATTTATGCAATTTTATAAATAAAATTAAATAACAATAAATATTGTTGAATTGCATTATCTGAAAATGTAAGGCATTTTGAGTTAGCAATGCTGGCAACTTGATTCGCATAACGATTTGGGTCTGTTGATGGGTTGACATTTTTTAGTATCCAGCCCATTACCTAAAATAAATAGAATTGCAAATGCTGAAAACCTTTTAATAGTGCAGCGAGGCTAGGCGAGGCAAGCCCGAACCGTTGGTGATAGCGAAATGCAGATGAAAATATATTTTTCAGCCCTTGCTTTTTACAATACGCACAATGTTAGCGGTTGTGCTGGCCTTGCATTATGGTTCTTTTTTATTTAATGGCTGCATTTTTCCAATTTGAGTTAGCATAGCTATCATATCTTTTTCTGACCACTTTTCTGCAAGCTTGCCATCTGCAATACGATGAATGGTAATAGAGGTCATCTTCATATCATTTCCTGTTCGTGGTGCACCTGGTAAGTCACCTTCATGTTTACCGTAGGAGGTAAGTCTTGTTACCACTTTATCATCTTCTGCAATCTGGTCTTCAATTTTATGATAGCCAGGAGTTGCTTCAGCAAAAAGCTTAAATGTTTGCTTTACACCTTCGAAGCCAGGTGCAAACCATGGTGCAGGATTATGGTCTATGTAATCTTTGGAAACCAACTCATCAATAATTGATATGTTTCCCTTATCAATTTCTTCGTAAAAGCGTCGCACAAGTGCTTTGTTATCCTGAGTTGTCATACTTTTTGTTTTAAAGTTTATTTTTTTTGTAATTAAAATGCTTATGGTTCATAATGTTTTTTTTGAATAAAAACGGCAATCAAGAATGTGATAATATAAAACAAAGGAGGAGGAATATATACTTCCGGGTTATCTGATGATTTTATTTTTTTTCATTCGCGATTTTTTATTTTGAAAATATGAGTAAAATTTATCTCCCGGCTAAATGTCCGCCATTTCAGCAAGGCCAAGAATTCGGGTTTGAGGGTTCATCATAACTTTTCCTTCCACGCTAACCCATAAATTACGCAATGCATTTAAGGTATCTTCTGCTTCCTTCAAATAGTCAAATTCTAAATTAATGATAACATAGTTCGAGTCATCAGGCGGTCGAAATATCTTGTAACGACGTGGGATTTTTTATGATTAATTGGGCCACTCTCAAATGCTTTTTTCCATACGTCATATTTTGGAACTTTATGTTCAATTGGTAAATGAATACTTTTTTATTTTTCCATTTTGTTACTGTTAATTCAATTTAATCGTTAAGTATTTATTTAAAATTTCTACTTGGTACATTTGAATAAAATTTATCTGCTACCTCAATCCTAAAGTGAAATGAACAATTCACTTTTTTAAACGATTTTATTTTATTTCTTTTGCAGATTTTTTTATAATTATCAGTCACAAACTTATTGAATAATATATTTGTACACACTACCCGGTTATGTAGTTTTAAAAAAAATAAAAAGGTGGAAATAATCCAGTTTTATAAACACAATGACGGATTGGGCTTATTTATGTTGCTTATGTATTAATTCAAAGCGGGAATGTACCTGGAGAATTTCGTAAATATTTTTCACATGATAGCGTACCGTATCTACAGATATAAAAAATTTTTCTGCAATTAACTTATAGCTCATTCCATTTACTATACATTCAAGTATTTCTTTTTGTCTTTCCTTAAGCTGCACTTCTTTCTTGTCAGAAAGCGGTTTCATTCCTGCACGAAAAAGTTGCAGTGTTTTTCCTGCAATGCTTGGTGTCATTGGCGCTCCGCCATTATACACTTCACTAATAGCTTCAAGAATTTTTGATGGTGGTATTTTTTTCAGGATATATCCGCCGGCACCGGCTTGTATGGCGCTGAATATTTTATCATCATCATCAAACACTGTTTGCATGATGACATAAATGTTGGGGAAATTTTCTTTAATTATCCTCACCGCTTCAATGC
>JANXSK010000161.1 GCA_025352695.1 Ferruginibacter sp.
ACAGGCTTTACTGATTAATGAGGTGTCTATCAAAGTAAGTACTTGAGTGAATATCGGCTGTCCGAGATAAGTAGTAGTTTTGTCCATATCAACATTGTTTGTGTGGTAACTACAAAGTTGATAAAGGGTGGCCATAAAACCACCCTTATTTTAAATTATCTCGGACAATACTAGTTAATAATTGTAACCAGGGTATTGCTTACACGGCGGCTTCGATAAAATTAATAACTTTAATTTTTTTTTACTCGTTACAATTATAAAATGTAACAAAGTATGTAGGCTTCATTTTTTAAAAACGTATCATTTTATTATTGTAAGCCATTGTTCAAAAAATATAAGTTGAACTGTTTTAAATAGCCGTCTAAAAACCCTATCTGGCGCAGGAGTCCTCTCCTGTGCATGTGCCCTCTTGTTACTAATCTTCAATCCGGCAATTTTTCAATATCCGAAATTTGTAACTTGCCGGCCTTATTCAATTCTGCATGTGCTAAGTTTATTCTGATAGCAACATTAGTAACGGCTGGCATCAGGAAGAAGTCCTGCCCCAGATTGAGATGAAATTAAAAATAAACATTTATGCATTGTAAAACTATTACTGCGTACTTAGTATTTATTTTATGGGATTCAAAAATACAAATTCACAAATGCCGCTCTTTATTAATATAAACAGGTAATAACTTCTGCTAACGAAAATCCTTAGACGAAAATTGCGGTAACAATATCAATAATCAGCAAATGCATTTAATAACCAAAAATATAAATGAGCAACATTTTTCGGTTCTTTAAATACCCGAAAAAAAATATCGGCGTAAATATTTATTAATAACTGAAACCTCAGTATTGAGATGGAAATAATAATGTCTCAACTGAATAAAACAAAAGATAATTGTGCCTTTGTGCTTTAGGACACGAAATTCAGGCTAAATTTATAGCTATGAACCGATGGATCATTATAATAAGCTGTTTCTTCGTTTTTACATTTCATGCCACAGGGCAGCAGCTCATTTTTAAAACATATACGGTGGAAGATGGCCTGGTAGCAAACCCTGTGAGGTGCGTTTTACAGGATAAAAAAGGTTTTATCTGGATTGGTACTTGGGAAGGCCTGAGTAAATACGATGGAGACAAATTTACTAATTATAATACTGCAAATGGGCTTTCTCATAATATGGTTAATGATATATACGAATCTGGGGATGAAAAATTATATATAGCTGAAAACAACGGAGCCGTTGACATTTTACAACATGACGCGATTACAAAAAAGGCAGTTTTTCAAAATGTAACCATTAATCAATTCTCCATAATTAAAAACAACCAGATTATTGCTGCAACAGATACAAATGGATTATTGGAAATAAAAAACGGAAACCTTATAAAACCCTCACAAATATTTCCACGCTCTACCTACAATGATATTACAGAACTGAATGATTCACTTTTGATAGGAGGATCCCAGGGGTCGCTACGTATATTGAATAAGCGGTATGAATTTTTTTCAGAAATAAAACAGCCTAAGGAAATACTAACCAATAAAATTTATAAGGATTCAAAAAAAAGGATATGGGTTGGTACAAATTATGGGTTAAAGTTTCTATCAATCATTCGAAAGAGTAATCAATCACTCAGTTTTACTTTATTACCAACCCCCTTTAATATACCCATATTAAAGAACGGGTTTATTAATAATATTTTAGAAGATGCCAATGGAAATCTTTGGATAGCTACCTTGCATGGTTTGGTGAAGATAGATATGGATGGCAACTGGCAACAATTTTCGGAAAAAGATGGATTACCATCTTCTAATATATCCTGCATTTACCAGGATAAGGAAAAAAACATCTGGATAGGTACCCCGCTTGGACTCGCCAAATTAATTACAAAAAACGTCATCAGTATTTATACTGTCGAAAATGGACTGACATCAAACACGTACACGTTTCTGTTGCGTCTTAAAAATAATATATTTCTAACCGGTACAGAAACTGGAACACAATTATTTAACAGTACGAAAAAAAAATTTATACCCATTAACCCTGCTCCTATTTTTATTTACAATGGATATGTAAAAAATACCTGGCCTTTCATATTTTACACTGATAATAATAGATTTGGAAAGTTTGACTCCCTAAAACAGAACATTGTTAATTACACTTTATCAAAGCCCCCAATCACCGAAGTATATTGTTCAGTAATGGATACAAATGGAATAATATTTAATGGTACTCAAACGGGGCTGGTTATCCGTTTTAAAAAGAAGTCTTATGCTGAAAACACATTCCCTTACCGCATAACGGATCTACTAATTGATAAAAAAGGCTATTTATGGATAGGTACCTGGAATAATGGTTTATACCGTGCCCAATATACCAACACAAAAAATAGATCTGATAGCAATATGATCAGTTTTTCTTTTCAAAACTTTTCATATTTATTGCCCGATAAAAATATTCGTTGTTTGTTTGAAGACACTAAAAACAATATCTGGATTGGAATGAGGTTCTCCGGAATTGCACAATTAAAATATAACAGCAATAAACAATACATTGTACAACATTTTGATTTGCAACAGGGTCTTATGTCGAACTGGACAAGGGCTATTGCAGAAAATACAAAAGGTTGCATTTGGGTAGGTTCCGATTTGGGTATTGATAAATTAATTCCGGCAGACACGTCATTTCGTGTTTTCAATTTTAGCCGTGTAAATAATTATTTTGCCAACATCAATACAATTTTGCCAGAAAGCAATCATTCTATATGGTTCGCTACAAATCGAGGGCTCGTTAATATTGTTGATGGAGAAATGGAGAAAACGCCAGCTACGCCTGTATATGTTACCTCGGTTAATTTAGGCGACACCGCTTATAATTACAGGACTTACCATGCCAACACGAAAGTGCAACTAAAATATAATCAAAACCAGGTAGCGTTTGAATACTCAGCCCCTACTTTTATTAATGAAAAACAAATTTTATATAGTTATCATTTATTAGGCAGTGCAGATACTGCCTGGAGTGTACCAACCAACCTGCACAATGTTTCCTACGCTAGCCTTCAACCTGGTAATTATATTTTTGAGGTAAGAACGAAAGGGTGGAATGAGGAATGGGGTAAACCAGCAAATTTTCTATTTAATATACAGCCTCCATTTTGGAAAACCTGGTGGTTTTATTTGATCGTTGGCACTTTGGTGATATTATTATTCTATGCATTTTATCTTTACCGCATCACACAGTTAACAAACCTACAAAAAATGCGTAACCGCATTGCATCTGATCTGCATGATGATATTGGCGCCAACCTAACAAACATTAATATGTTATCGGAGATTAGTCGTAAGAGCATTGATAAACCTAGAGAGGCTGAAAAAATTTTACAGCGTATAATTGAAGAGGTTACTGCCTCTGGCCAAGCATTGAATGACATTATCTGGAACGTAAACAGCCGAAACGATTCCATGGAAGAAATTATGCTGCGTATGCGCCGCTATGCTGCCGATTTGTTTGATAACAGCAATATCCTCTGCCATCTTGCAATGGATGAAAATGTTGTCACAAAAAAATTGAATATGGAACAACGAAGGGATGTATATCTCATTTACAAAGAAGCCATGAACAATATTATCAAACATGCATCGGCCAGCAATGTGTGGATAAATTTGAAATGGCAGAGCGGTAAGCTTTGTATGAAAATTAAAGATGATGGAAAAGGCTTTGAACCGGTTGTTATCAGCCATCGTAATGGATTAAAAAATATCCGTTCAAGAGCAGAAAAATGGAAAGGGAGTACCACTATTGAAACAGCACCAGGCAAAGGCACCCTTATTGAAATCATCATTCCCCTGGGCAGATAAAACCCAATTGAGTGATACAAAATTGAATAAACAAATCATACTTTCGTTAACTGCCAGTACGTATAATCATATTTGAAGATAATGACAAGTTAAGGGAATCACTTGCCTATCTGCTTAAAAACCAGCCCGACTATGAAATGGTGGGCGAGTACAATAATTGTAATGATGCCACTACTATTACCAGGGTATATAAACCCGATGTGGTATTGATGGATATAGATATGCCCGGCGAAAGCGGGATTAATGGAGTACGGTATGTAAAAGAAGCCAGGCCGCAAACTTCGGTAATCATGTACACGGTTTTTGAAGACGATGAAAAATTATTTCAATGCCTCTGTTCCGGTGCCAATGGATACCTGCTAAAACAAACGCCGCCGCAAAAATTGTTCGATGGTATTCAGGAAGTAATAGCAGGCGGATCGCCCATGAGCCCGGTAATTGCACGCAAAGTGCTTAACAGTTTTCAGCATGGTAAAAGCAATAAATATTTTTTGTCCTCCAGAGAAATAGAAGTACTGCAATTACTTATTAAAGGATATAGTGCTAAAATGATTGCGGCAGATTTAAATATTTCGTTTGATACCGCCCGATCGCACCTCAAAAATATTTACCAAAAATTGCATGTTAATAGCGGTAAAGAAGCAATTGGAAAAGCATTGGGAGAACATATTGTATAGTTGCCCATTATCAAAACAGCTGATCTATCTCCAACGCTCTATTTTTAAAATTTCAATCTTAAAATTTCAACCTTTTATTACTCACTCAAATGAGGGATTGACACTGCCTGTTTTACTACGCAATTTTACAACTAAAGTGCTTTTTAATAAAATTACCGGCCCTAAAACCAATAAGCGGGGCTCTACAACTAAGATCCTCCATTCATTTACAAATTAAAAAAATTCAAATGAAACAAATCATTTTGATATCCTTAGTAGCCACTTTGCTTTCTTACTGCGGCAATAGTAATCAAAGTAATGATGTAAGCGAAGCAAAAAGCATTTCGACCGGTATAAAACAAATGCAGCCAGGGGGTATTGCTACAAAAGAGGGAGGCTGGACCATGACAGCAAAAATTGGCAAAAAAAATTGGTCAGCCAATTCCATTATACCCCCCGAATTAGCAGGGCGTATAGCTGGCGATAATGATGGTGAAGGCATTAGCCTTCCTTATGACAGGAGAGGTATGGTGGTTGGGAAAAAAACAAGGTTTAGCCACAACAATGCGGTAGACCTTTTTATACGTGATGATGGAGGGTATGTAGGGATATGGGGTAGTTATAGTGGAGAAATGGAAATTACAAAAGTGGATGATGACTGGGCAGAAGGAAAATTCTTTTTTACAGGAAGCAGAAGCAGTGATGATAAAACAATAGAAGTTACGGATGGTTTTTTTAGAATTTCGATGAAAATGAAAAAATAAAGGCAGTTCGGTTTTTAATAGAGATAAAAATTAAACTCAGTTATGAAAAAATTATTTGCTCTGGCAACAACAGCTATTCTTGTTTTTACATCAGCAGAAAAAAGCATTGCACAAAATCATACTCCAAATAATTTACCGCCCGGCGCCTTTTCTACGACAGCGGTCGGCTGGGCCATGACAGCAAAAATAAATGGCAAAGATTGTAAAGCCCATTCAATGATGCCGCCCGATATAGCAGAACAAATAGTTGGCTTTTACAATGGCGATAAATACATAGGACTACCTTATATAAAAAAATATTTTGTTGCAGGCAAAAAAATTTCCCTGGATAACTACAATGCTGATTTGACTACCGCTGATGATGTGCAGGTATGGAATGGAAGAAAAGGTGAAATAGTAATAACAAAAGTGAATGACAATTGGGTGGAAGGAAAATTTTATTTTACCGGCTATAGCTATGATAATAAACATACGATAGAAGTAACCAATGGTTTCTTTCGCATAGCCCTTGCAAAAAAATAATACTAAATAAAGATATTTTGAAAATAATTTTTGCATAGGTACACAATTTTATAAATAGCGGGATGAACAATATCCACAGAGAAAAAAAATATCATTTACGGAAACAAAAGAAAATGAAAAAATATATAAATATAATGATGGTTACATTAATGGTAATGGGCCTTTTATTTAGTTGCAAAAAAAGCAGCACCCCTATTCCTAAAGATTATACTGTATTAATAAAAGATAAAACCTGGTGGGGTCAGCTTATTTATACTGGTCAGACAGCAGAGTATTACTGCATACAATTTAATACAAATGGCAGTTTTACATGGAGTCAGCTATTAGGAGATTATCCCGGACATTGGGTTATAAATGGTAATCGGCTTACAATGATTATTAATGCAAACGATTTGCAAATAGAAGCCGATATTTCTGATGATAACAATCTGTTGAATATTACAGATAACATCAATTCCTTAAAAGTTAACAGCGGCGAACTGAATGCAAATCCAAATATAACCTTAGACAATACGGCATAGACTGGTTCCTATTTTAACGGCAGTTCTCAACAACCATTACAAATTAATTTTAAGCCGAATTCTAAAGTTGATATGAAATTTGGGGATTTTGCTGTTACAACTTATACCTATACAAGGTCTTCGTCGGGTGCAATTAACCAGCATAGTGTAGGTGAAAATTACACATTTTTTGCCGTTTTAACATCTGGTAATTTAATGAAGGGCAGTGAAGAAGATTCCAGGTTTCCCTTGCAGGCAATTAAACAATAAAAATAACATGAAAGCATTATTTATATCGCTGTTATCTTTCTTATTAGTGCACAAATGCGATGCGCAAATATTTAAAAAATTAGGCGACAAAATAAAAAGTGATGCAGAATGGCGGATAAGATATAAAGCAGATCAACAGGTAAACAGAGGGCTGGATAGCATTTTAGAAGTGCCCAAAAAAATTATTGAAAAGAAAAAGGCGAAAAAGAATAATAGCAAAACTGCAACTGTCGAAAGCCCGGATAATGAAAATGCAGTTGTAAAAAATAATATCTCTGCAGATGTACAGGATGAAAATGATATGACGCCAAAAGATGGTTATTTAACGCTTGCCTTATCTACCAAAGAAGTATTTACTGGTGGCTCTGTTTTAATAAGTGGAGAAAGTGTAAAGTATAAAAATTTTAACCAGGTTGAGATAAAAGTAAAAGGACCATCCGAAACCGCAATCGTAAGAAACATCCCACTGGCAGCTAACGGCAAGTTCAATGCCGAATGGATTTCTTCAAACGTAACAGGTGATTTTACGGTAACGGTAACAAGCGGCGATAAAAAGGCTGTGAAAACAGCAAAATTCTCTGTGAGTGAAATGGAACTGATATTTGATGAGGAATGGCCGGAGAATAATATTAAAGCAACCAAAGATGCTTATGATAAATTAGATGAAGCAGTAGATAAAGCAGAATCCGGCCTGGGCTCAAAAGATAAAGCTGAACTGGATAAAAAACTGGCTGAGGTAAAAGAAAAAGTAGCTGCATCACTAAAACTATTTAAAGATTTAAATAGTGCTGCTAAAGAAATAACGAGATTATGCAAAACAGGAAAAAAATTATCTCCCAACCTTGCCGGCAATTTATCAGCCTTGAATAATAATCTTACTGAACATGCCAGTCAGATGAAATCCATTGAAAAACTAACTGACCACCAGCCCCGGGAAAATACAGTTTGCGAATATTTGGTAATGGTAAGTGAAGCCTGTGCAGCTTTTTCTACTTTTACAAATTTCTGGTCAACATCTTTAAAAACGATTTTACTAAACATAACGCTGGACAAAGGAGTACCCAAAGTAGCTGAAACCATAAACAGTAAAACAATTGATCTCTCTTCTCCAAATGATTTCCTGGTGAAAGAACCGGCAAAGATTTTTGCAACTGCATTTGCCGATGCTGGATCACTAACTACCAAACTGGGTACTGCGGGATTTGCAGGTGATATAACACAGTTTGCTTCAGATTTTTTATTAAAAAAATATTGCGGAGTATTTAAGGGAGAAATAACCCATGACTACAGTATCAATTTTAGAAATGCCAACGGGGTAAGCTGGTGGAAATATGGCGCCGTGATGAAAGGAGTATTTATACTTCGCTACCCCAAAGAAGGAAGCAAGGGCAAAATAATAAAAATGAAGGGGAATATAGAAGGCAATGCCACCAAATTTACCTTTTCTGAAAATGTGGAAGCTAATGCTGATTTCTTTAATGGTAGTAAGGGCAAAATAGAAGTGGTAGAATTAAAAGTAATAAACCCCACTGCGGTTCCTTTTGTAAGCAGCCTGAACGATCCCGCAGGCTTTGGCGCCGTGGCAAGGAGCCTGACCCCGGCCAGTTTCTACATTACCATAGATGCAGATTACGATGTAGATAATAATAAGATTGAAGTTTTCTTTAATAACGCATTGATGGATTTTACTGATGCAGTGAACAACCAGCTCATTTTTTTGGAGGTCGGTGCCGATCTTTTCCCTTATATCAAAAACATGACGTTCCCGATAGCCAAAGTATTTTCCACCTTAGGCTCAGTGGTAAGAAGCAATAATGAGTTTACGGTAGATAAGGATGCAAAAGGCAACCTCAGTTTTACAAAAAAAGCCAACAAACACCTTGGCGATAAAAATTCTAAAATAGAACATGACTTAAACTTTACTATTTCAGCAAAAAAAGAATAAAAAAAAATACACAACCATAAACTATTAAATCATTTATTTTCTTAAAATTAAAAAAAATATATGAAACGAATATTTATCCTTTATGCTGCCACACTTGGGCTGGCAGTTATCAGCACAAACTTCTTAAAGGCCCAAAGTGTATCCATAAACACGGATGGCTCCCCGGCCCATAGCAGCGCCATATTGGATATTAAAAGCATTACTAAAGGAATGTTATCGCCACGCATGACTTCTGTTCAGCGTAATGCAATTGGCACTCCAGCCCCTGGATTATTGGTTTACGATACCGATACCAATAGTTTTTGGTTTTACAATGGCACGGCGTGGAGCAACCTGTCATTATCCGCTACACCTGGTTGGTTGCTTAACGGCAACGCCGCAACTAACCCTGCCACTCACTTTATTGGCACTACCGATATGCAGCCTTTGCATTTTAAAGTAAATAGCATTTGGGCAGGTGAAATAAAACCGGGAAGTGAAAATTTATTTATTGGTGTTCATGCTGGCTTAGGAAATACTACAGGTCTTTCCAATACGGCTTTCGGAACTGCTGCGCTGAAAAATAATGCCGCCAGCGGTCGTAATGTTGCTGTTGGCGATTCCGCATTGTATTCACATGTAGGACCGACCGGCGGAGGCAACACAGCTATAGGAACTCACAGCATGTTTTCCAATACAACCGCAGGCGGGAATACGGCGCTGGGCAGTTATTCGTTATGGGGTAATACTCAGGGAGAACTGAACACCGCTATCGGGTTAAACACACTTTCCAATAATATAACCGGGAATGGAAATACAGCTATTGGAAACAGGGCGCTGCAGTTTAATATCTTCGATAATAATACTGCAGTCGGATCGGAGGCAATGAGGCTTAATAGTTATGGAGGCGGCAATACAGCTATTGGCTATTTTGCATTACGTAACAATATTTCTGCATCCCAAAATACGGCTGTGGGGTATCAAGCCTTATCTTCTCAATCATTTAATCCAGGAAATACTTACACCAATAATACAGCAGTAGGTTTTAATGCTTTGTACAGTAACCAGCCCACTTCTGAAACAAATGGTATGGATAATACGGCAATCGGATTAGGTGCTTTGGGTTCCAATACTATAGGAGCCTATAACACAGCCAGTGGCACCGAGGCGTTATATTCCAACGTTAATGGATTCTATAATTCGGCCTATGGCTACCAGGCACTTTATTCTAATGTTTCCGGTTCGTACAATACGGTAATAGGAAACTCTGCTAATAATGATGTGTCATCTTTATCATTAAACACGATTATTGGTGCAGGTGCACATAGCAGTGCCTCTAATTCGGTAGTAATTGGGTATAATTCATTTACAAATACTCCAAATCTTGCACTCCTGGGTAATCCTGCTACTGCTTATACGGGAGGCTATACCAACTGGAGTAATTTTTCGGATGGGCGTTTTAAAAAAGATATGGATGAAAATGTAAGAGGTCTTGATTTTATTATGCGTTTGCGGCCTGTTACCTATCACATGGATGTAAGAGGTCTTTATAATTTCTGGGGTATCAGCCCATATGGCAAAGAAGAATCAAAGAGTAATTCAAAATCAAGGGTAATGACGGATGATGCTATTTCAAAAAAAGAATCCATACGTATGACTGGTTTTGTGGCACAGGAAGTAGAAAAAGCGGCAAAAGAAACAAATTTTGATTTTGACGGTGTGATGAAACCTACCCATGATAAAGATCATTACCGTCTTGCATATGGAGAGTTTGTAGTGCCGCTGGTAAAAGCAGTACAGGAGCAACAGGTAATGATAGCAGCATTGCAAAAAACTGCTGCAAATACAAAAACAGAAAATAAAATACAAACAGAACAGCAGGCTGTTATTGTACAACTGCAGCAACAGGTATCGCTGCTTGAAAAAAGACTGGCAGCATTAGAAACAAAACTATAAAGCCCAATAGAATACTCTTTTTATTAATTGAATTAATATTTTTCAAATTAAAAATATTAACATGAAAAAAGTCTATCCGTTATTGATGCTTGTCTATTTTATTGCCATATTTACCAGTTGCACAAAAGATAATATCTCCAATACAACACCAACAACTGCCAAGTGCAAGCCACTTACAGAGTCAATCAATTTTAATGCAGGTAATGTAACATATACTTATTCATACAACACGGATGGAACGCTTGCAAATATCTCCTATCCGCCTAATAATATGGCTGTTAATTATAATGCTGCTTTCATCACCTATCCTGCCCGTACTACAACACTTACAAACTCGTTAAACACTGCTTACGATGCTAATATTTATAAGGGGTTGCCCACCAAGGCAACTCAATTTCTTATATTAGATGGAATTACCTACAGGAATTATATGGTATTTACTTTTTCTTACGATTTAAAAAACAGGTTTGCAAAAATTATTGAAACTACTCCCAATGTTGCAAATGATGTGGAGTACCAGCTAACAATTATTTACAATGATCAGGATAATGTTAGCCAGTTGAAATATGAAAGCTATAACGGCCCTGCTTTTCTTGTAGCAATAAATGCAATGGGCTACGAAGACAAACCCAGCCCTTATTCAGGCATAAAAAACTGGCACTTATCTATGCACGCTGGCTGGAACAATTATGACCCTGCACCCATATTGGAAGCACTTAGCAAAAACAATTTATTAGGATCTAACATTACTGGTGATGGTGTAAACGCATCCACCGTATCAAGAACCATGGCTTATACGTAAAATGAAAATGGATTTCCTTTAAAAAGAACCAACACCAATAAAAATAGTTCAGGCACCTATTCGTTTGATGAAACATAAACTTATGAATGTAAATAATCAACCACAATTGAACAAAATGAAAAAGATATTTATTCTTTCCTGGTGCATGATTGTTGCATTTGGTAGCCATGCACAATTGCAGATAGGTGTCGGTGCCAGTTGGAAAAGTGAATCCGGTACTTATGTGGTGTTAGACAGCATGAGCCTGCAACACAATGCCACAAGTGCAACGCTTGACAACATTTTTAAATTTACCGGCAATGCTAATGTATCAATTAGTGGTGGCACACTACCATTTTTTACTAAAGTGGAAACAGCATTAACCGGCTCTTCAAAAATAATTTTGCAACGTTCAATTAATATAAGCCAGCGCCTAAATTTCCAATCCGGTTTACTTGATCTGAATAATAATAATATTGATCTGGGCACTACCGGATCAGTTATTGGAGAATCGGAAACAGCAAGAGTTACCGGGGCTAATGGCGGCTATATTCAAATTATAAATACACTCAATGCCCCATTTTTAATCAATCCCGGAAACCTTGGCGCTATATTTACATCTGCACAAAACTTTGGCAACACTACCATTCGCAGAGGTCATCAATCGCAGAGTATTGCTGCAGGAGGCTCCAGTATATTGAGGTATTATGACATAAGCCCCACTAATAACGGTGGGCTTAATGCTACACTGCGGTTCTCTTATCTTGATGCAGAATTAAACAGTCTTGATGAAAGTATTCTTGAATTTTGGAGAAGCCCCGATAATAATACCTGGAGTGAACAGGGTTTTACATCAAGAAACACTACTACCAATTATGTAGAGAAAACAGGTATTGATGCATTCTCAAGATGGGCACTTTCTCCTGCCAGTACTCCTTTACCGGTTGTATTCATTCTTTTTAATGTAAGATGTGAGAATAGCCAGGTATTGCTAACCTGGAAAACAGCACAGGAAAATAACAGCAGTCATTTTGATATTGAGCGAAGCACCGATGGAAACCGCTGGGCAGTAATTGGTGTATTACCGGCAGCGGGCAATAGCAGCATAGAGCAAAGTTATAATTTTTTAGATAATGCTTCTGCAGCCAATGCCGGCATTTACCGCATTGCCGAATATGATCTGGATAGCCGGGTAAAATATACAAGCATTCTTCGTTCTAATTGTGATTCAAAAAATGAATGGAAAGTATGGCCCAACCCCGTGGTAGAAAATTTATGGATTTCTATAAGCATTCCTGAAGCGTCAAAGATTAGTATAAAAATAGTTGACAGCAAGGGTGCATTGGTAGCCCTGCAGCAAAACAATTTGCTCAGGGGAAATAATCTTTTAAATATTGATATGAAAAAAATGGCTGCAGACAGTTACCAGGTTATTGCAAACTGGGCTGAGGGACAAATACAAAAAACGATGAAGATTGTAAAATTGTAGCGGGCTAAGTATTACTGAATAATATCTTCATTGATGATCCAATAGAGCTGCCAGCAAGCGAAAGTTTTTGAAATTTTACGATTTACCATTACATTTAAAATCTAAAAATTTCGGGGACGTGGCTCCGCCGAAAAGTGGGGCACCAGTTTAAAATTTCGGGACGTAGAGCAGGCCGATAGCGTACTAGGCTGGGGATGTCTCATCCTGAAATAGATTGACTACGATCTACGATTTTATCCTTACACGCTGCACTTCTTCCGGATCATCAAAAAGCAATGTTTGTTTGTGGAGATGTTTCTTTAAAATACCGATGGCTATCAGCATAAAATAAATTATTGTTTCTTCACTCTTAAAATCGGTGAAATCGAAATCCATTACCTTTTTTTGCAGCGGCAATTCTGAAAATATTACCGTGGCAATAGCAATGAAATAGACTGGCATCTTTTTGCTTTGCAAGTCTGGCTACCTGGTATTTAAATACTTTGAGGCTCTTTACTGTTGTCATAAAAAATAGCTTTTTCCGTCCCGCAGGGCAATGTCATTAAGTTAAGGAATCAATACGCTGGTTTAAAGTTTGTAAACGTTTTATACTTGCTTTTTGACTGTGGGTTTTTCCTTACCCGTTCAAAAGTCGGCCCTTTTCTAATTGGTATTAGTTCCTTCTTAAAAAA
>JANXSK010000162.1 GCA_025352695.1 Ferruginibacter sp.
TTTTTTAAGAAGGAACTAATACCAATTAGAAAAGGGCCGACTTTTGAACGGGTAAGGAAAAACCCACAGTCAAAAAGCAAGTATAAAACGTTTACAAACTTTAAACCAGCGTATTGATTCCTTAACTTAATGACATTGCCCGCCGGGGTTTTCACAGCCTGTATCAACAATTATAAAATCCATATCGTGAAACCCCGGCGCAGAAAAGAGCTTCCAATATTTTGCACCCTAATCACATTTATTTTGTTAGCCCTATACCTTTTAAAAGATAAGCATGGAAAGTGCTTCTTATTATAAAACCCAATTTGTAAACTGCCGATAGAGAAGGCGATTTTTTTATTTGAAAATTATTGTTATTGGTATGTTTTATACCTTTAGCTGCGAAGCGTATCCAACGTCGGGGTTTCACGGAAGCTTCTTTTCTCTTTGAAATCATGCTGTGAAAATCCCGCCGGTACGAAATTATTTGCATTGAAATCCTGTAACAGCAGACTTTGTAAACGAACCATGGCATTGGAAGCTTAGTAGCGCAACAGATTATTTTACTACCGAAAAGGGATTGTTAGATTTAATTATTCTTGAATAGTAAGCTTGTTAGTAGAGTAGTAACGACTGGCAACAGGACAGAGGCCTGCGCCAGTTAGGTGCCATTGTTGGTCTTTTTGGAACAACAACCGAATCAATCCGGCGCAGGACTCCGTCCTGTTGCCCCACGTTATTAATCACCTTTGGTCTAAGCACACT
This sequence comes from Ferruginibacter sp., assembly GCA_025352695.1. GTDB lineage: Bacteria > Bacteroidota > Bacteroidia > Chitinophagales > Chitinophagaceae > Ferruginibacter. The sequence continues at coordinate 745 of JANXSK010000162.1, forward strand.
AGCGAAGTGAAGGCCGCTTTTGACGCATGACGGGTGGATTAAGTGCGTTGGCAATACTTGTGCCATACAGCAAAAAGAGATACGAAGTTTTGTGCAATCAATATTACCATAAAGCAAATGGCGTATTCAGAGAATCGTAACGACTGACAGCAGTACAGCGCCTTCCACCAATTGATGACCTTTTCAAAAAATAAATGGAGTATAAATAAGCTTTCTGCGCAGTGTTCTCTTGCTTGTATATTTACTTCTTCATCCATATTGTCCTCTACATGTTTTGTAATAAATCCTTTAAAAATTAAGAATTGCCCGTTTGTGTAAACTGGTAAAATAAATAATTACTAAATGGAAAGTTAATAAAGTTGCAGCATAACCCTGTACAAGTAATAGCCTCATCAATATTATTGTAGTATTTATTGTAAAATTCTGTAATTTTTTTATTACTATTTTGGGTCGTTTACTATAGGATAAGAAAAATCTGGCTACATGTCAGTAGTAATTTCTGTACTAAATTCTGTATTCATGCGTTTTCATTGTACATATATCCTAAAATCCTATGTTAAATCCTATGGTAAAGAAATTTATCCTAAACCCCAAAGCCGTATTTTGTAATGAATTTTTTAAAAAATTCCTATCTGTAAATTTGTGTGTTATCATAACAAGTTTCATTTTTACAATATCCTCTCAGTCAGTATTGGCCCAAACAATCCCACCACTTGGTGCAGCGAAAAGTTTTGCAGCCTTAGCTGGCACAACAATTACTGCGACCCCCTCAACTGTGCTCTCAGGAAATGTTGGTGTTAGTCCTGGAAGTTCCGTAACAGGATTTCCACCTGCGGTTGTACAGAATGGTTCCGTTTATACAGGGGCTGCATCACTTGCTGGTTCAGCTCAAAATAGTGCCCTAAATGCTTACAATAATCTTAAAGGTCAGGCACATCTTCCTGCAAACGACTTAACAGGTTTGGTTTTGGGAGAAACCGCAGGTGCTATTAGTCTTAATCCGGGCATATATTATTTTAGCTCATCAGCGCAATTAAACTCAACGCTTACGCTTAACGATGGAGGTGATTCAAACGCAATATTTATTTTTCAGATTGGAAGCACACTCATAACCGGCAGCGGCTCCAAAGTAATAATGAGTAGTGGTAGCAGGGGTGTCAATGTATATTGGCAAGTTGGTAGTTCTGCTACTATCGGTACATATTCTGAATTTAGGGGAAATATTATTGCACATACAAGTATAACTTTTACTACAAGTACCAGTACTATGGGCAGAGTTTTTGCATTAAATGGTGCTATTACAATTGATGCTGGCCAGATAGATGCATTGCCAATTAGAACATGGACTGGTGCTGCTGGAACTGCTGACTGGTTTACAGCAGCAAACTGGTATGGAGATGTGCCTGATGGAACTCTTGGCACATTAATACCTGGAAGTATACTTAGCGGCAGATTGTTTCCTATTATAAATGCTGGAATTGCGATGGTGGAAAGTTTAACTATAATAAGTGGTGCTACAGTAACTATTGCAAATTCAAAGTTACAAATAAAAGAGATAGTTACAAATCATGGATTAATAAATGCCAGCAATGGCACAATAGAAATGAACGGCACTTTTCCACAAACAATATCGGCCAATACTTTTGAGAATAATAATATACTTAATTTAATTATCAGCAATAATGTAACACTGGAAGGAGATCAAAATATAACTGGTTCACTTTCATTTGGTACCAGTAACAATACGCTCTATACAGGTGGGCATCTTACTTTAAAATCAACAGCTATCGGTACTGCTCAGTTAGCAGATATTACCAATCATGGGATAATTAGTGGTAATACAATTTCAGGAAATGTAACCATCGAAAGGTACATACCTGCTAAAAGAGCGTGGCGTTTACTTTCGTCACCAGTATGTTCCTGCAATGCTCCCACTATCAATAATGCCTGGCAGGAAGGATTAACTTCAGGAGATCTAAATCCTGGGTATGGCACCCAAATTACAGGCGGTTCCATTGTCAATGGATTTGACCAGGGAGTAAACAGTAATTCTGGAATTAGATATTTTAACAGCGCTGCTAATTCATTTGTTGGCTTGCCTCTTGTACCTGGCACTAACATAGCTATAACTACTTATCCAGGCTATTTTTTATTTATACGCGGAGATAGAAGTACAAATATATTTAGCGGTGTTGCTGCTGCACCCACTTCCACTACGCTACGCATGAAAGGTAAAGTAAATACCGGGAATGTTGCAGTGAATATTAACGGCGTTAATAATACGCTTATTGGAAATCCATATCCTGCAGCAATAGACTTTCATACGCTAACTAAAAATAATGTAAATGATAAATTTTATCTATGGGATCCAAAAATGGCAGGCAGCAAAGGTGTGGGCGGTTATGTAACAATGATATGGAACAGCGGTACAAGTTCATACGATGCTACTTCATCTGTAAGCCCTGTTAGCCGGTACATCCCAAGTGGAGAAGCTTTTTTTGTAGAATCGTTGGATGGAATTAATCCAGGTACGCTCACCTTTAAAGAAACAGATAAAAAAAATGCAGGAAGCGATGAATTGTTCAGGCCCATTTACGGCAATGAAAAAATCAGGATAAATTTATTTGCAGTAAATACAAATGGAGAGGCATCCTTTTCGGATGGGGTATTAACTACTTATGATAATAATAATGCCAATGCAGTAGATAATGATGATGCAAAAAAATTATATAACATAGCAGAAAATATCTGCATTGGCAGAGACAGTAAAAATTTAGCGATAGAAAGAAGGCAAACCATCGATGGTAATGATACCACCTTTTTAAATTTATATACGCTAAAACAGCAGAATTATAAGTTGCAGATAACAACTGAAGCCATGAACAATAGTGGCTTGTATGCGGTACTTAAAGACAATTATTCTGGCACTACAAATAATACGGTGCTTAATATGGGAGGGTTAACAGATATCGTTTTCAATGTTAATGCAAATCCAGCTTCTTATGCTGTTAATCGTTTTAGTATTGTATTTGCAAAGCAAGGAATAGTGCCTGTTAACTTTTTATCAGTAAAAGCCTATCGGGTGCAAAAAAATATATCTGTACAATTTAAAACAACCAATGAGTTAAATATTAAAGAATATGAAATACAGTATTCATCCACCGGTATCAATTTTACAAAAGCAGCTACTATTAAAAAAACAGCAGTAATTAACGGAGGCAGTGCATCTTACAGTTGGTTGGATGTAAATACTAATCAAGGCATATATTACTATAGGATAAAATCAATTGGTTTAAACGAAAAGGAAAATTACAGCCCTATTATAAAAGTGGATATTAACAGTATTGATGCTGAAGAAAATATAGTGATTTATGGCAATAATATAAGGGGGAATAGCGTAACCTTACAACTAAATAATATAGAAAAAGGTATTTACGGCATTCAGGTATACAGTATGGATGGACAATTAATAAAGAATGTTTCGGTGAAACATGGTGGGGGCAGTTCTACGCAAACATTTACTATAAATTATTATTTAGCAAAAGGTAAATACAAGGTACAATTGTCGGGTAAATTGGTAAATCTCACTACCTGGATGATAAAAGAATAATAATATTTTGTGGCAAATAAATATTCACCTGCAATCCGTATGGCGCAGGTATTATATAAGTGAAGTGCAGAATTTAGCCAATGAGAAACGTTAAATAGAGCTGGTGCTTTTTATAAAAAATGCCAGCTCTATTTAATTAATATGAACCTGAATTTTCAAACTTAATACAACATCCTCCAGATAATTACCCTTCTTTAATTTCCCTTTCTTTGTGCTGTTTTTCAATCGTATCAACCCGTTGAACCAAATTATCAAAGTTGCGGAAATGGATGTACGCTTTGCGATATTTGTTGGCATCAAATGCAGGAGAACCCATAAGTACTTCCCCTTTTTTAGTAATGCTTTTTGATAAACCGGATTGTGCTGTAACAATAGTATTGTCGGCAATATTTAAATGTCCTATAATGCCAACCTGTCCGCTGAACATGCAATTTTTTCCAATTTTGGTTGAGCCTGCTACTACCCCATGAGCGGCAAAATAAGTATTCTCACCAATTTCTACATTGTGAGCAATGTGTATCAAGTTATCAAATTTTACACCTTTTCGTAAAATAGTTGAACCTAAAGTTGCCCTGTCAATGGCACAATTGGCTCCTATTTCAACATCATCTTCAATTACTACATTGCCAATTTGCGGTACTTTTTTATTATCGCTTTCAGGATTAAATCTAAAGCCGTCACTCCCTATAACTGTACCCGAATGAATAATACAGTTTTTACCTATCTGAGTTTCAGAATAAATTTTAACACCTGCAAAAAGCGTAGTATTATCTCCAATCATTGCATTGTCGCCAATATACACTTGCGGATATATTTTTACATTGTTACCAATAGTTGCATTTTCACCAATAAAGGCAAATTCACCTGCATAAATATTATTACCTACTTTAGCACTGTCAGCAATAAAGCACAATTTTGAGATACCTGTTTTATTTAGTTTTACCTCGTTGTACATTTCCAATACCTTGGCGAAAGCATCTGCTGCTTTTTCAACTCTTATTAATGTCGTAGTAATAGGAGCTTTTAAAACAAAATCTTTATTGATGATAACAATGGAAGCTTGGGTGCCATATAAATATTTTGTGTAAGCAGGATTGCTAAGAAAGGAGATAGACCCTGGAACGCCTTCTTCTATTTTAGATAATTTGGTAACCGAAACATTAACATCCCCTTCTATCTGGCCATTGAGCAGACCGGCTATTTGCGTGGCAGTAAATTGCATTGTATAAATTTTTAGTTAGGTGATGATTAATATTAATATCCATTAATCATTATTAGAAAGGATTGAAAAATTATTATTAGGTGCCTTGGGTAGTTAAAGTCCTTTTACACCAATCATCTGGTTGCTTTCCTGATCCCATACTTTTAATTTGAAGCATGCGCTCATTGCTTTTGGTGTAAGCTTGGTAGTTTTACAGTTTTGCAGTTCGGTAAAATGTTTCATTACTTCCGGCAGCCGATAGAAGGGAATTTTAGAATTAAGGTGATGAATGTGATGATAACCAATATTGCCGGTAAACCATGCCATTACAGGGTTCATTTTCATAAAGCTGGATGATTCTAGCGCCGCCTTTTCATACACCCAGTTTTTATTTTCGTAAAATTCCACACCTGGAAAATTATGTTGAGCATAAAATAAGTAGGCGCCCATTGCAAAAGCAATTAAAAAGGGCAGGAAAAACATAAAAAACCATGCCTGCCATCCTAAAAAAATAAAAAGTAAAGCTGCAACAGTAATGTGCACTACCAAAGCTATCAGCGAATCGTAATGTTTCTTGGGGTTACTAATAAAGGAACGTAGGCACATACCAATAATAAACATAGAAAAATAGCCCAAAGCAATTGTGATAGGATGACGAACTGCCAGATAGATAAATTTCTGCGAAGAAGTCATTTCTTGAAATTTCTTTCTTGTAACTATTGGATAGGATCCAATGCTTGCACTAAATAATTTAGAATTATTGTTATGATGATGATCATGTGATCTTTTCCAGATGCTCGTAGGCGAAAGCATATACATACCAAAAATGGTCATGATTATTTCAGCAGTTGTCGATTTAGTTAAAATGGTATGATGCTGATGATCGTGATAAATGATAAACATACGGATTAACAATAAACCAGCAAATATGCTGCATGCCAATTTTAATAAAATAAATGGCATTAGTAAACTCCCTGCAAGCGCAAAAATTAACAGCGAAAGTGTAGAAATAGTATGAAACCAGCTTCTAATTCTTATTTCTTTTGCAAATGGCTTAGTAGCTAATATTAGATTTTTACCCAGGAGCATAATGGACATTTAGAATGTAAAGATACTTTATTTAAATTTCAAACACGTTTGTGCTTCCATCTTTTATGAGTCCATAACCAGGTTTCGGGCTGTTCAATAATATCTGCTTCCAGTTTTCTTGTATGTGTTTCAGTTATATCACCCTCAGGTTCAACGTATGGCGGTACTTGTAACAACTCTGCCATCAAAATATAATAACCTCTTGTTAATTTTTTTACAGAAACAAATACAATCGGGCGTTTAATCTTTTGGGCAATTTTTTCGGCACCCATAAACACTGCTGTTTCCTGGTTTAAAAATTGCATCCAATGCGCCCGATTTTGGCTGGGTGACTGATCCGCAATAAAAGCAGTTGCAGTTAATTCTTGACTATTTTTCAATATATCCCTGAAAGTTTCCTTCATGGGTATGAGCTTTGTACCAAACCTTTCCCTCATTTTACAGATAAGCCTATTAAAATATTTATTGGTTAAAGGATGATAAATAACGTACAACTGATGCGGGAAAGATAAACTAAATGAATTTCCTGCCCACTCCCAATTGCCTTTATGCCCCATTACAATTATAATACTTTTATTTTCTTTTGCTAATTGTTTAAATAGTTTATCTGCCTCTGGTGCTACACTACAATGCTGTAGCATTGTTTTAGGACTAATTGTTAGGGTTTTAAAAGTTTCCAGCAAAAGATCACAATAATACCGGTAAAATTTTTTTTCTAATATTATAATTTCAGCTGGCGATTTTTCAGGAAAAGACTTCATCAAATTGCCATGAACCACAGTTTTACGATATCCAAATATATGATAAATTAAAATGTACACACCATCAGAAATTAAATAAAGCAATGGAAATGGTAACAAAGACAAAAGGTAAATAAACGGAAGCGATAAATAATAAATGATTGCAAACAAATGATAAGTTATTAAAATTAGTAGTACGAATATAAAATATTATTACTGATTAATTGTTCTTCTTAACAAAATCGCTCAGTAACTATAACTGTTATATGCTTCTTTATTGAAGCCTGGTTTTTCTATATTGTTTAATTAACACAAGAAAAAAATATTGTTTGTAAACGTTGGCCAATGCAATAATGGCATTTTTTGTTGTAGAATCTTTCTGACAGGTTTGAGAAATTGATTTTTATATCAATAAGTAAAAACTGTTTGTCGTTAAAGCGGACCAATCATAATTTACATGTACTTTACTTATTTTTATTCCGAAAAGAGTTGAATATTTTTACCAGCCCATTTCTTTATATGAGTGGTATCTAATTTTTATATGTATTGATTGATAACAAAAATGGTAGGAATTATTTATATTTTATTGCAGGCAATTGCTATAATACCAAATATAAATAAAATATAGTCCAATATTAGGTTATTGGATTTTTTTGGTTTATATTTGGACTATATAATAAATATACTATGGCACATCCTTTTCAGATCACCGTAAAACAAAGCCTTACGGAACTTCGCAAAC
>JANXSK010000198.1 GCA_025352695.1 Ferruginibacter sp.
GTTTTTAAAAATTTCATTTTATTTTAAAGTTTATTATTAATGACTTTGTCTATAATGTTCCAGCAGCATATCTCCGCCAAAATCATTTTTAAGATCTCGAACAACTGTATGAATATGGTTGGCGTTGTTTTGCGTATTGTCGTATTCAATAATAATCGTAGGTCCTTGAATGCGATAGTAGTAAGGTTTACCCAACACAGGCATTGTATAACCAGCCCAGGTAAACCAAAGATTTTCAAGCCCAGCAGTTTGTATTTCTTTCAGCATTGTACCGGCAAATAAAGTAGTGTACCGGTTAACGTAAAGATTAATAAGTTGCAGCAATTGCTGCTGGTGTTCGGGCAACAATTCTTTATATCTGATGCCTGCAGGATGATCAATCATAGCCTTGCGGTTTGCTTCGGTAAGAATTTCTGCAGGGGCTGCCGTATCAATCACAGCTTTACTTAATTCTTCCGAAGAAAGTGCATGGATCAAAGCAAATCCCTTATCTGTTTCTTCTTTTAAAACCTGGGTATTTTTTTGTGGCCCGCTTTGCACGATGGCGGGGTTAGTTCCCAAAAAATTTGGTGTACCAGCTACCAATTGCTTTTTATCGGCAGAAAAATGAAAGGCTACGTGGTGTCCTTCAAAGCGCCATCCCCAAATGGTTTTATCGGATGGGATTCCAAAAATAGTAACAAAGTATTTACCTGGGTCACGGTAATGATCTTCTGGTTTGCGTTGTTCCAATTCTTTTAAAATAAGATCTAATTGCATGATGGCGTTTACTTTTTTTACCGTTTCTTTACTTAAACAGGTACCTAATAAATCCATCAATGCTTTACGTTGTGCAGTGTTAAGTTCATTGTAAGAAACTCCTTTTCGATCATCCAGCGGAATGTATTTAAAACGATACCGCTCTTCTGTGTCAAACGGATAAAGCGTTTTGGTACGCTGTGCTGTATCCAGTAGCTGGATAAATGTATTTGCTTTACCTACCAAATCCTGTGACTTTGCAGGTACATTAAATAAAAAAGTTAGCAGCGTTAATAGAATAAATCGGTTCATATAGCAAGTTAAATGTGAAAACAAATATAATGATTGACTGGACAAATAAATAAATGCATAGAAAAATAACAGCAAAAAATAGTCTTGCTATTGCAGTCTGTTAACAGGTCTAGTTAAACAGGTTGGCCCACCCCCACCTTTCACGCTAATTTCTTCCCCTTTGTATACGATTACTTTGCAACCTGCCTGCTCAAGTGCGGCTTTAGTTTTTGGGTTACCATCTACCATCAAACAAACTCCTGGTTCAAGTGCCAGCACATTGCACCCCATAGATTCAAATTCTTCATCGGGCACTTCTACAAATTTATAGCCACGTTGCAATAATAAATTTCTAAATTTAATTGGCATTAACGGAGAATATACTAACGCAATATTGGTATCTACAGGACTGAGTATTGACATTAAATGAAACACATCCAATGGGCCTTTGTAATGCGGCAAATCAACTGTGATAACCTGAACGCCCAATGGTTGCAACAGCGCCTTTAACTGTTTGATGCCTTCTTCATTTGTACGATAAGTATGACCGACAGCCAATGTATTTTCATCCAACCAGGTTACATCGCCCCCCTCTACGGTGCCCGGAGCTGTAATGCTTCCCAACACTGCAATTCCATTGGCTTCAAATGCTTTTTTCTCAGCAAGGGGTTCCTGCATTCTTGCAAGTTTGCCCATATTGCAAATAATCATTCCTCTATTGGTAGCAATGGCGGCATCCCGGCAATAAATAGAATCCATATTGACCGTTTCATCTTCTGGTAAATAATAAATAGTGGCCCCCTGTTCTTTTAAAATAGATTCAAAGTTTTTATACTCTTCTGTAGCAATGTTGATGGTTGGTTTATCAAGGTAATTTAATTGTTTCCAGTATTGTTCAATATGAGCATCGCTGATAAAAGCCTGCTGTACATTTTTAATAAAAAGCGATTTTATTTTTCCGATTTCGGAGTGAGCGGTCAAATTCATTTCTTATTCGTTTGTTTTAATTAGAATAATTAAAAAAATCAAACATCCTCAATAAATAACAGGTTTAGCAAAATTATTTATTCAATGTCCTTCATAGATTTAGGACATCTTCTCTTTGTTATTCTTCCATATCATCCACACATAAAAAGGCAATCCAACCATCAGTAATAAAAAGCCCCAGTACACAGTTTCCTGGCCAGCACCGGCAATAGCCCAAAGCGAATATAAAAACCCTATTGTACCCAGTGCCACCGCCTGAAACCAATTACCGATAAAATATTTTTTTTGTATCCTGATAGTAATGTAAGCTAACGATGAAAAAAGGTACGGCACCAGTACCGTAAGGGTTGATAATAATATTAAAAACCTAAACTGTTCTACCAGTCCCCTGGTATAGTTCATCGTCATAACAATAGAAACCAATATACTACCAATAAGGATACCGCCTATTGGCACCCCTTTTTTATTTTGCCTTGTAAATATTGCAGGAAATAACTTGTCCTTTGCAACAGCAAATGGTACTTGCCCCTGTATCAGTATCCAGCCATTCAATGCGCCAAATGCGGCAATAGCAACTCCTGCGCTCACCCAGTAACGAGCACTGTTACCCCAAATCATTGCAGCTGCATCTGCAAATGGTGTAACTGAATGTACTAGTTCTTTTGCAGGTATCATACCCATTACACTTACGCTACCCAATACATAAATGAGGGTTGCTATCAGCGTACCCAGCATCGTTGCACGAGAAATTGTTTTTTCCGGATTGGCAACACTGCCTGATGGAATGGTGGCACACTCTATGCCTAGAAATGAATAAAACGTAAGTGTACCAGTTGCAGTAATGGCTGTAAAAGCAGAAGTATTACTGGAATTAAATGGAATAAAATTTTCTAATTTTATATAAAAGAGTCCAGCAATGGCAACAGCCAGTAAAGGAATTATTTTTAAAACCGTTGTAATCAATTGCAACCTGCCAGAGGTTACAATGCCCCTGGTATTGATCCACGTGAGTAACCATATTGAAGACAACCCAGTTAATATAGAAGCCACAGGACTAGTGGTTAACACCGGAAAGAAAGTACTTAAGGCACTTACCAATGAAACGGTAATGGCAGCGTTTGCACACCAGATAGAAATCCAGTAGCCCCATGCCACAAGAAAACCTGCAAAATCTCCAAAGCCATTGCGTGTGTAAGCATAAGGCCCCCCATCTGCCTGTGGTAATAATTTACTTAAATTGCCAAATACCTTTGCCAAAAAGAAGGCTCCTATTGAGGCAAAAAGCCACCCAAATAAACTAATGGATCCATAAGCAGCCAATGCCGGTGGCATTAAAAAAATACCGGCTCCAATCATATTTCCAACAACAAGTGAAGTACTTGTCCATAATCCCAATTTATTTTTTTTCGATGATGGTTCCGCCATGCGAAGTAAATTTTTTTAACTTTTGGGTAAGATACGATTTAAATATTATCGTAAAACTTCAGCCATTTATTTTAAAAATTCACATTCGGTAAAATTAAATTATCAAAGGGTTTTTAAAATTTCCAGCCCGTTTTTCCATGGTACATAACCTGCGGAAGCGTTGATGTGACCTGCCATACCAATATTTATAAATGTACTGTTCAAGTTACCGGAAAAAATGCTACACTTTCTAAAGATGGTGTGGAATCATTGACACTGCCTACTGCTATGGTATTAAAATTAAGGGAGCCTATTGGAATGGGACTAAAGTTTACCGTGGGAAATGTGTAATCGAGAAATTTAATATCGTTTGGAGCAAGCACTAACGCACCTTTTATTTTTTAAGATATTGGGAAGCTCAATGTGTAATAACTGTGCAAAACAAACAATACCTAACAAAATACCCGTGCCCGTGGATTTAAT
>JANXSK010000110.1 GCA_025352695.1 Ferruginibacter sp.
CTGCACCAGACTGACTACGAACCTGAATACCTGCAATTTTTCCTGCAAGTGCGTCATTAATATTTGTGTTACGAATAGTATTTAATTTTTCAGCACTTAATACTTGAACATTTGAAGAAGCTGCTTTTAAACTTCTTTTAATTCCATAACCACCGGTAACTACAACTTCGGCTAATTCACCTAAACTACCCTTTTCCATTATTGTATTAATAACTGAGATTTTTCCAACAAGAATTTCAATAGATTTCAATCCTGCTCCAGAAATTTGAAGTATATCGCCTTCTTTTGCTTTAATGGTATATGTACCAACTGCATCAGCCGACAGTCCATTTCCAGAGCCTTTGATTTTTATAGTTGCAAAAGGTACAGGAGTGCCATCTTTATCTGTTACCTTACCCGTTACTAACCGGGTTTGAGCAACAACTACTCCAAATGACAATAGTGCGACTGTCAACATTGTAATAAATTTTCTCATGTGAAATTGATTTTGTGGTTTAATATTTTGAATAAAAAAGATAAAATACTTCAAAAAAAACTTTAAAAATATAACAATTAATTAACTATTACTATTCAAAGAAACACTATGCTACGTTACCTGCAAAATTTTTGTTAAAAATTCTAGACTTTTTTAATCTTCTAAAAAACCTGGAAAAATTTGCTCTTTTTGAACTTTTTACCTGATTTGCTATATTGCTGAAATAATTTAAATGATGCTGCCAAATTCTGAGATAATTTTTAAAGCTTAAGCCAAATTCGTTAGAAAGTTAACATGATAAATAACCTTAATACAAATAAAAATAAGTGCAAAATTTTTTTAAGAAAATTAAATAAAAATTAAAATACCTATTATTTAAGGGTAAAAAAATAATTTTTTGATAACAATGCATTCACTTTTATCATTTTTTTTATAAATGAGAGGCTAAATTAAACTAGTGAAAAAGTTCCAAAAAATTGTTATAAATGCTAGGGCACAAAAAAGGCTGTCTTAAATTAAGACAGCCTGCTTATTAAAATATTTTATTACCAAATTCTATTGCTTCTGAAGAATCAATTTATTGGCACCATAATCACTACCTCCGCCTGATTGATTAATGCTTAAAGTAATAAAACCTGTGCAAGAGAATACGTACCCTGCAACATCATTTGCACCTGTACCTTGAGCAGTATATTGAGCAGAAGTTGCGCCGCCATATCTTCCATAAATTACTTTGGGAATACTAGCAGTTCCCGTAACAGGATCAATATTTACCAGCAACGGGTTAATAACAGTACCACCGTTCGGGTAAATTTCGCTAAGGTTAATCTGGTTAGTACCAGGACCATCAGTAACGTGCACTAAATTTCCTGGAGCCCAGTCTTGCCAATCATCCTTTATTACTATGTAGTCACCAGTCATTCCTCCTGTAAAAGGACAAACTACATATACGGTGAAAGCGAAGGCCGCCTTATATTTAGGACCAGTAATTAAACCTCCGCCTCCATTATCACCTGCATTGTTTACATCATACGTTTTGCCGCTTTTGGTTATTGCTCTTGTAAAAAACGTAAATATAGATCCTGGCTCAAAACTAGAAGCAGGCACACCAAATGCTATTGCAAGTTCTGCAGTTGTTGCTGTTAATGTGGCTTTACTCCCAATTGTATATGGAATTGATTTTACCAGTTTCCATTTTAATGTATCGGTTGATGTACCTAGTGTTGTATACAACAATATAGTATTTACTTCTTCCCCCGCAGGATACTGATGTACTACAATACCGACTGTGGAAGTACTGCTGGTACTATTAAGATTGGCATTTATAATACTATCCTGTACAAGATAAGATCCAACTGCAAGGTTCTTAATGTCTGATAGTGGGTTTATGAGCCCCCCGGTTTTTTTACAGGAGTTAAGCGTAGTAAATGCTGCGCAAACTGCAATGATTATAACTAAGTATTTCTTCATCGTTTCTTTTTTTAATTATTTAATGAAATTGTCAGGATTATTATCCCAGAAAACTTTGTTAGCCACATTACCAGGATCTTTTTGGGGTGGTGCACTGGAATTCCTGTTTACAAAAACAGATGGATAAAAGAAAGATCGCATGAAAAGACCCGGATTAGCCACGGCTACAGCAATTTGTGCACTTGCAGGTTTACCTGTTCTCCTTAAATTATTATACGCTTCTACACCATTACCCCAAAGTGCTATATAATATTCGCTCATTATTATGTTTAATCGGGAATCATCTGTAGTAGCTGTATCATAATTATTTAATACAAGGCTTATGTAACTGCTAGTTTCTGAAGCTGGTGGTACATACGCAGGATCAGGCGTAACATTCACCGTTGCAGGAAAAGCCAATACTTTATTGATAGAAGCTGTTATACCTGCTGAAAGAAGTTCACGTGCTGTTCCCGGCGATGTTGTAATGCCGAGTTCCAAAACTGCTTCTGCTTCTAAAAAAGCAGTAAAAGAAGACAACCAAATAGGATTGATACCTGCACCCTGCCCGCCCATTGTTGAAGTAACAGCTGCAAATTGATTGGCATCAAACTGACCACCAGCGGGATAAACACCCATAGCTGTTGTGTAGTTTGCATCTGGAGGACCACCACTGTTATCGCCGTGATCTCTACCATGATACCCTTTACCCACTGTACAAAAAGGGGTTTGATCCGGTACAGATGGATACCACGATGGAAAACTAGAACTTCCAAATTGTGATTTTGCAAAACAAGGACAAGTAGAAGAAGTAGCCCAGGAGTAGTTGCCTACTTGTCTGTAAAAATAATAACGTAATCTTGGGTCGCCTTTAAGGTTTACAACTCCAGCGTACTTTTGTGTAGATACCATCCACATAAAATAATTAGAAAGATATTCACCATTACCATTGTTGGTATAATCTGAACCATAATGACTATGCCTGCTATCTGGAGCTGTAACAGATGTTCCATATCTGAAAACAAAATCTTGTGCAGTTGTGTTAATGAGATTATTTTCAGTAACCAATGCCTGAATTTTTGCTGTTGCTGAAGCATCTACCAGCCTTGTCTGCATATAAAACTTAAGCTTAAGCGTTTTAGCCAGCGTTACCCAGTTGGCCTTACTACCATTGTAAAACAAGTCATTTCCTTTAAAAGTGGCTGCATTTGGTTTAGCTAAATCAGCAATGGCACTATCAAGCAAAGTTTGTACACCAGCGTATACACTTGCACCACCATCCACCTTAGGAATCGTATTGTCATTTCCTAAATTTGCTTCCGAAAATGGAACATCTCCAAAATTATCTACCAATGTAGCTAAGGTATATGCCTTTAAAATCCTGGCAATGCCTGATTGTAAATATTTTCTTTGAGATTGAGCCAGTGGAATTAATGCATTGCTATTTGTTATAACACCCGTGTACCCAATAGTCCATTGAAAATCAAAAGAACTGGGTGTGTACCCATTTCTGTAGAAAGGTCCGTTCCAATGTTGGTGCCTGCTTAACTGAGCACCATAATCGCCCGCTGATGTCCAAAAAGTATTAAAATCAAGCTGCACCTCATTCAGGTACAAGTCTACATCTGCTGTTGAAGCGCTGGGATAATTGGGGTTAACCAATAATTTTTCAAATTGTTTTTTACAGGATGCGAAACCTGCAATAAGCAATATCCCAAGTATCGCCGGTAATATTTTTTTATAGTTCATAATTTGCTTTTTAATGTTTTAGAAAGTTACTCTTATGCTTGCACCTATGCGACGTGCAGAAGGGCCGGAAAGAAATTCAAGTCCTCTGCCATTGCTTACACCTAAGCCTGAAGCTTCTGGATCAAAATGCATGTACTTAGGGAAATTAGGTGCATAATACCAAAGGTTCGTTCCTGAAATACTGAAAGATATTGAACCAAAAGGAAGTTTGGCTAATGCTTTAGCAGGGACACTATAAGAAAGTGAAGCCTCTCTTAATCTTATACAAGTAGCATCAAAAACAGCTGATTCATCTGCAGCGCCATTGGTAATGCTATTACCATAAAAAGCTTGAGAAGAAGAAATCTGGATATTATTTGGTTTCCCGTTTTCTAATACACCTGGTAAAATATAAGAAGCAGCCCTATCAAATTCTGTATCTTTTGTTACGCCTCTACCAAGCAAGCCGCCAGCAGTTCCTGAAAACATTTGTCCACCTACTGAGTAATCCCATTGCATTCTAAAGCTGAAAGATTTAAAACTCAATGTACTGATACCTGCAACTTTATATAAAGCATTTGGATCACCAATCATACCAATGTCATTCGAATTTATATAGTTACCATCTGTACCAACAAGGCGCTGGCCAGTTTTAGCATCTTTTTGAAAATAGTTAGACATAATAATTCCTAACGGATAGCCATTCTTGGCGAAAGTTCCTTCGTTAGAGTAACCTGCTGTATTTACTTGTGCAAGATCTGATGGTATATCAGAAACCATACTCTTATTTAAAGTATACAATCCATCAATCTGCCATTTCCAGGCTCTGTTTTCAAATACAGTAATTCCTAACTGAATTTCAATTCCTTTATTGGTAACCTTACCGGCATTAATCTGCTGTGAAGTATAACCAGTACTCGGATCTAAATCTCTTCTTAATATTTGGTTGCTGGCAATTCTATTATATAAGGTTAAATCCAGTGATATTTTATTATTGAAAAATTTACCTTCTATTCCAGCTTCTGTTTCTTTTAATAATTCAGGTTTTAAGTTTGAATTAGGAAGTAGGTTAGGAATTGAGTTTACATTAATAGGTGTTCCGGTTGATGTTACAAAACTTCTTGAAGAGATGAATAAAGAATTTCTTGTAGCATACGGAGGAGGAAAGTTGGCACTTGTAGAGTAACCAACTCTTAATTTTAAATAGTTGATATTTTTATTATTTTGTAAAGCGCTGATGGCTGAAGTAGGAATAAAAGACAGGGCTGCATTTGGATAGAATATACTCCTGTTTTTTTCTTCAACTGTAGATTTCCAGCTATTCCGGCCGCCTACAGTAAGGTATGCATAATCTTTATAAGCAAGTGTACTTGTTACAAAACCTGCCATTACTAAAACTTCCTGAGAATAATTAAGCGCTGATCCGTTTTCACTGGAAGTCGTATGGTTTATAAAATTACCGTGGTTCATCAAACCATATACTAATTGTTGTGAGCTAGTCATACCAGTCTGATCATATAAATCTTGTCTTCTGTTTGCACCTGCATCTGCATTAATACTAAAATTACCACCTAAACTATGACTGAAATTTAACAATAGCGTATGGTCCCAAATAGTGTTATTTCCTGTAGAAGTACGTAAAATACCAGTTGGAGTAGCTACACCACCTTTATTTTGTGAATATTCCTGGTATTCTGAATAATTATCGTACCCAACTCTATAAGTTAAAAAAATTCCTTTGGCAATATCATATTTGGTACTCATTTGCCCATAAACTCTGGCTACTTTATCTACTGTAAAAGAATTGTAAAGTGTCCAGCGAGGGTTTTGAATTCCGTTATCATTTCTATAATAAACCTGAGAATGATCTGACGGCTTTTCATAAGGAAGGCCCATTAAATCCATAGCAGTTGGGGTGTACATTACATTACCAAAAACAGATGTATTGGTAGCATTGTTACCATAGCTGTTGCTGGTAGGAGGTGATTTTACGTTCGTACCCACATAATTCATCGTCCCGCTTATTGTAAACCTGTTACTCAATTTTGCAGTACCGCCTACACCAAAATTATTTTTCATAAGACTGTTGCCAGGCAAATAGCCTTTATCGTCTGTATGACTATAATTCATGTTGTAATTTACATTGCCTGAAGAACCGCCAACATTTACGGCAGTTGTACTGGTGCTACCTGTTCTAAAGAAATTATGAACACTATTGTGAAATTTATATTCGTAAGGAACACCTTTGTATTCCGGAAAATCAGCATTCAATGAGCCTTTGTCGTAAGGATGTGTTACTTGCGCTGGAGGATTGGTAAATTTGGCACCCCAGTTACTAAAAAATAGTAGTCCTAAACTTAAATCAAAACCACCACCATAGGAGGTGTTATACTCTGGTAAAATAGCCTTTGTTTCAAATTGTGACTGAGATACAGAGATTTCAGTTTTCTTTTTGCTGGTTTGAGTTGTACCGTTTTTAGTTGTAACTAAAATAACCCCGTTTCTTCCTGCTTCGCCATAAAGCGTTACGGCACTTAACCCTTTAAGAATACTTACATTATCAATATTATTTGGATCCAAATCAAGAAACCTGCTGGAAGTTTGCGTACCGTAAGTAAAATCGGCCTTGGCATTGGTAGAACTGTTAAATGGAACACCATCTACAACAAAAAGCGGATCAGATGTCCCTGTAATCGTACTTATACCGCGTATGTTAATATTGGTACCACTACCACTAAGTCCGCTGGTGGCAAGCACATTCAATCCCGGAGCTTTACCACTTAGGATTCTTCCTAAATCTGCTTCAGGTCTTAGTTCTAAATCTTTTTTACCTACAGTTGAAACTGCATAACCCAACGCTTTTTTCTCCCTTTTAATACCTAGAGATGTAACTACAATTTCTGATAAACCCCTTGTATCCTGGTTCATCACAATTTGCAGACCACCCGAACCGGCATCTGTATACTTTACTGCAAGAGGTGCGTGCCCTACCTCTGTAATCTCCAACGCACTTCCAAGTTTCGCTACAATTTCAAACGTACCGTCAGCATTGGATGTGGTGGACGTAGTTTGTCCTTTTACTTTAATGGTTGCTCCGGCTATGGGAGATCCATCCTTAGAATCTGTTACCCTACCCTTAATTTTAGTTTGGGCGAGAACAGAAATTGTGCTGCAGAGGAGCACAATAAGCAGTACTGCAATTTTTCTCATAAGACTATTTTGGTTAAAAAAATAAAAAATGAAAAATCATTGAATAATATTAGTTACCGCTAATAAAATTTAACAATTAATTTACTTATTAAAGAGGCAAAATAAAGAAAATAAATGCTGCATCAAAATAATAAATTAAAACTGAAAAAAAAAATTGTCTTGTTTTGCTTTATTATATTAAAATAAATAAAAAATTAAACAAAACTCGTTTTTAATACATTTATATAAATTACATATAATTTCAAGAAGTATATTTAAAATCTAAATTGTAATCGAAAGGTAAAAACATCATCGGCTACATCTTTAGTAAAACCTGCAATTTTTGTTTTTTCATTGGTTATTTTGTCGTACCATAAAATCAGTTTAACACTTTCTGTTATATAATACAAATACCCAAATCACCACGTATTAAATTTAATGTTAACAGCCTTTAAATTATTACTCGTATTACCGATTTCTTCTCCCTTAACTTCAGTGTTTGGATCATACCAATCATATTTTATCCCAATTTGATGATGTTTACTACCCAAGTTTTGCAAAAAATAAAAATAGGCGCCGTTAAATTTTCTTACATAATAACCTTCCAAACCACTAAAAGAAGTGCCAGGTGTTTCGCTGCTGTTTGCTGATGCTGTTTGTTTGCCTGTTATACATTCTGCTCGTAATTCGGTAAACCCGATTTTATTTTTAATTTTTAGCTGTGTATCAATTCCATAATATCTTCTGGGCGCAATTTTACCGATATTATTTGTGGCAGAATCAACCAAAAAAAAATTATTAGCACCAATAATTTGGGTAGTATATTGATACCTGTTATATTGAGTTAAACCTCCAATCAATAAAGAAACTGCAACACCAAACGTCACATTTTTGTCAATCGATTGCGGTTTAAAAGCAATCCTGCCAATAATATCTTTATGGCTATCATAATCTGTTGTGGATGAAAGACCTGGACCAATAAAAATTCCGAGATAAATTTTTTAAAAATTTAGTTTGGCAGTTTTACTTCGGGGTTCAAAGCTAATCATTGCGCCAAGGTCTCTTTCAGTTTTCACTAAAATCTGGCTCATACGCCAACGTTCCGGACTTTCTCAATCAGCACTTGCTAAATTAACTTTGTAACTAAAAGGTCTCGCAAATAATTCTGTGGTAAAAGCAAACCATAAAAAATAGCTTACTTTTTAGCATAAAGCCAATTTTTTCGACAAAGAAATAACAATTTAATGTTACCTCTGTGTTACCAAAATGTTACCATTATTAAAGTGTGGTATTTTTTTATACTAAAACCTAAACTTTACCGAAATTTTTAAACGATGGGATTTAATTCAATTTTCAAAATCTTTTTGCCGAAAGACAGGGTATTTTATCAACTATTTGAAAGTGTTGCAGAGGAACTTGTAAAAATGGGCTATAAGCTTAAAGAAGTAGTTAATGAACCCGATTTTGATAAAAGGGGGCAACTTATTCAGGAAATTGAGGACATGGAACATGTAAATGATGATTATACCCATAATATTTTTACAGAATTAGGTAAAAATTTTATTACTCCATTTGATCGGGAAGACATCCATTACCTTGCTACTTCATTGGATGATATTGCTGATTACATCTATGCTTCTGCAAAAAAGATAAACTTTTACCGGGTTAATCCTAACGAAACTGGTTTTATAAAAATGGCCGAATTAATTGCAGTTGGTTGTGTACAGGTGCATAAAGCTGTTACAGAATTACGCAATATGAAAAACATGCGGCAGATTACAGATGCATTGGTGGCCATTAACAGCATAGAAAATCAGGCAGATGATATTTTTGATATGAGCATTGAACGTTTATTTGCTACAGAACCTGATGCCAAAGAGGTAATAAAGAAAAGAGAAATTTACCAGGTGATGGAGATTGTAACTGACAAATGCGAAGATGCAGCCAACGTAATTGAATCTATCATTGTTAAGTACGCTTAAAGCCTAATTTAAAATGTAAAATTTTAGATTTTGAAAATGATTTTAAATTTTAAAAAATCAGGTACAGCTTCAACAATCACCTACTTTAACAAAAGTGAAAATATCATTGCGGCATTCTCAAATTATGCCAATTTCAAATTAATACCATGACGCTTCTTATAGTTATAGTTATTCTAGCTTTAATTTTTGATTACATCAACGGATTTCATGATGCGGCAAATTCAATTGCTACCATTGTTTCAACAAAAGTATTAACACCTTTTCAGGCAGTAGTTTGGGCAGCTTTTTTTAACTTTGTTGCCTATTTTATTTTTAAAGACCATGCAGTTGCAAACACCATTGGCAAAACTGTTCATCAGGAGTTTATTACGCTGCCTGTTATATTAGCAGGTTTAATTGCGGCTATTGCCTGGAACTTATTAACCTGGTGGTATGGTATTCCCTCTTCGTCGTCACACACTTTAATTGGAGGATTTGCAGGAGCAGCTATTTCTCATGCTTTTTTAACAAAGGGTTTTACAAGTATTGCCTCAATTGTAGAAGTTAAAAAAATAACTGAAATAATTCTATTTATATTTCTTGCCCCCTTAATTGGTATGGTAATATCAATATTTATCAGCGTAATTACTATAATGCGTAACACCTGGGCAAAAGTTGGATTAATAATTTTAACAGGAATAGGAACCTGGTTTCTTTTTGCGCATTTTGAACAAACTAAATTGCAGGAAAATCTTGTAAAATTTTATAACATAGATAACCTTAAAAAAGAAATTGCAAAAGATTCGTCTAAAGTTGCAAGTTATACTTTAGCGGTTGCAATGGTAAATGGTGCTACACCGCTATTGTCAGAATATAAATCATTGGGGGCAACCAAACTTGCAGTAAAAATTAAAACGGATATAGATAGTAAAGTAGATGCCATTGCATTGTCAAAAGCATTGGAAAAGGCCGACAACTCTATCATTATTAATGGTATTTTAATAATGATGTTGATATTTATCTGCGCATATATTTATTCAGAAAAAATAAAATCTCCTAATGCCTATCGTACCGGAAGAATGTTTAAAAAATTACAATTGTTTTCTTCAGGTGCTTTTAGTATCGGCCATGGAGGTAATGATGCACAAAAGGTTATGGGAATAATTGGTGCTGCCTTTGTTGCCTATAACAGTACAAAATATCCGGATGTAAGTGCAGCACTAAAAGATTTAACCTGGGTACCGCTTGCCTGTTATACTGCAATTGGTTTAGGTACCATGAGCGGTGGCTGGAAGATTGTAAAAACTATGGGTACCAAAATAACTAAAGTAACTCCTTTAGAAGGTGTAGCTGCAGAAACAGCAGGCGCACTTACTTTATTTATGACGGAACAAATGGGTATACCCGTAAGTACAACACATACAATTACCGGTGCTATTATAGGTGTAGGTGCCACCAAACGATTAAGTGCTGTAAGATGGGGCGTTACTGTTAGTTTGCTTTGGGCCTGGGTACTCACCATTCCGGTAAGTGCCTTACTTGCAGGTATCGTTTATTACATAACTTCACTTTTTTTAAATTGATATAATTTTATTATTTAAATGATTTTCTTTAAAAAATCACTCACCCAAAATGAGTGATTTTTTATTTTGGTAAAAACATATAGTAAATTTGCAAAAATAAAAAAAACACATTTATTGATTTTGCTTATTAGCCCTTAATAACTACAAATGATTCATTTTTAAATTATAAATTTTAAATTATTAAAGCATGAAAAAAATATTGGTTACAGGTGGCTGCGGCTATATTGGTGTGCATACAATAGTAGACTTAGTACAAAATGGTTACGAAGTAGTTTCTGTAGATAATAATTCCAGAAGCAATATTGCAATTTTGGAAGGGGTTGAAAAAATTCTTGGCAAAAAAATAAAAAATTATGTGGTAGATCTTTGCAATTTAATAGATACAGAAACTATTTTTGAAGAAAATAAAGATATTAAAGGCATCATACATTTTGCTGCTTATAAAGCTGTAGGAGAATCTGTTGAAAAACCACTTTTATACTTTGAAAATAACCTAAGTTCGCTTGTAAATATTTTAAAATGTGCTGAAAAATATGCAATCCCCAATTTTGTTTTTTCTTCTTCGTGCACAGTTTATGGAAACCCTGATTTAATTCCGGTAACTGAAGAAACTCCCCAAAAGCCAGCAGAATCCCCTTACGGAGCAACTAAGCAAATTGGCGAAGTAATTGTTAGGGATACGGTAAAAAGTAATACTACGCAAGCTATCCTTTTAAGATACTTTAATCCAGTAGGCGCACATCCCTCAACATTAATTGGAGAAACTCAGTTGGGGAGGCCGGCCAATCTTGTACCTGCCATAACACAAACCGCTATTGGCAAATTGCCTACAATGCAGGTTTGGGGCACCGATTATCCAACAAGAGACGGCAGTTGTTTACGTGATTACATTCATGTATGTGACATAGCGCATGCACATACGCTGGCACTAAACTTTCTTATCAGCAAAAAAAATAAAATAAACCCCGAAATATTTAATCTTGGTACTGGTGATGGTTATACCGTATTAGAAGTAATAAATGCTTTTGAAAAAACCAGTGGCGTTAAATTAAATTACTCAGTAGGGCCTCGTCGTGCCGGAGATGTGATCGCCATCTATGCCAATAACAATAAAGCCAAAAATGAATTAGGCTGGCAACCCAAATATAACCTTGATCAAATGATGGATAGTGCGTGGAAATGGGAGCTCACATTAAAAAAGGCGCAAAACTAATTTAGTACAAAAACTGGTGGGTAATTTAACAACAACCCTTTATCTTGCGGCTCAAATAAAAAAGGGTTTAAATTTTATGTTAAAAGACATCCAAGTAACAGGCAATAAAGATACCCGTAGTGGTTTTGGCGATGGCATTTTAGAAGCTGGCACAAAAAATGAAAACGTGATAGCACTTACCGCTGATTTATTAGGATCGATGAAATTAAATGCATTTGTAAAAGAATTTCCGGAACGTTTTATTCAATGTGGAATTGCTGAAGCCAATATGATTGGCGTAGCTGCCGGATTGACCATTGGTGGTAAAATTCCCTACACCACAACATTTGCTAATTTTTCAACAGGACGGGTATATGATCAAATTAGGCAGTCTGTTGCATACAGCAATAAGAATGTAAAAATTTGCGCTTCTCATGCCGGACTTACATTGGGCGAAGACGGTGCAACTCACCAGATTTTAGAAGATATTGGATTAATGAAAATGCTGCCAGGAATGACAGTAATTGTACCATGCGACTACAATCAAACTAAGGCCGCAACAATAGCTATCGCCGAATACCAAGGACCAGTTTACCTTAGATTTGGACGCCCGGTATGGCCCATCTTTACAAACGAAAGTGATTTTGTAATAGGCAAAGCCCAAAAAATATCAGCTGGAAAAGATGTAAGTATTTTTGCCTGTGGCCATTTAGTTTGGAAAGCCATTGAAGCAGGCAGAATTTTAGAAGAAAAAGGAATTAGTGTAGAAGTAATCAATATACATACCATAAAACCATTGGATGTTGCCGCAATAATTGAATCAATTTCCAAAACAAAATGTGCTGTTACTTGCGAAGAACATAACATTATTGGTGGTTTGGGAGATAGCATTGCACAAGTAGCTGCAAAAAATTTACCAATTCCTATAGAATATGTGGGCACCAATGATACTTTTGGAGAAAGTGGTAAACCAGCTGAATTACTTGTAAAATATGGCTTAGATACACCCAATATTGTTGCCGCTGCAGAAAAAGTAATTGCAAGAAAAAATGCCTGAACAAATTAAACTTCATGTAGAAAAACCAATCTTATGATTGGTTTTTCTATTTTTATAACTTCTGAACGCATATGAACCAAGAACATTTGAACGATACGGAGTTATTACTTCAGTTTAAAAACCTTTCTACAAAAGAGAAAGGTTTTACTGCTATTATAAAAAAATATCAGGAAAAATTGTATTGGCATATACGCCGAATGGTAGTAGATCATGAAGATGCAAATGACGTATTGCAGAATATGTTTATTAAAGTGTGGAATGCACTTGATAATTTTAGAGAAGATAGTCAGTTGTACACCTGGTTATACCGTATTGCAACAAACGAAAGCCTTACTTATATTGAACAACAGAAAAAAAGAGCTTCCATATCTCTTAGTGATGTAGAGAATGGATTAAGTAATAAATTAAAGGCTGATAAAAATTACGACAGTAATAAAATTGAATGGAAACTTCAACTAGCCATGCAGCAACTACCAGAAAAACAAAGAGTAGTTTTTAACCTGCGTTATTATGATGAAATGCCATATCAGCAAATGAGCGTTGTACTTGAAACCAGTGAAGGAGCGTTAAAAGCGAGCTATCACCATGCTGTAAAAAAAATAGAGGACTATATTTTAAATCATTAAACCATCTACACCTTTAAGGGTCTACGTACTATATGAAATTTCAGGATGACATATTAAATGAATTACAAATACTAAGCCCCCTGTTGGCAGAGGTACAGAAAAAAAATGTTTTTACGGTACCAGATGGTTATT
The DNA here is from genome assembly GCA_025352695.1 of Ferruginibacter sp. Classification (GTDB taxonomy): domain Bacteria; phylum Bacteroidota; class Bacteroidia; order Chitinophagales; family Chitinophagaceae; genus Ferruginibacter. Next base: position 13,393 of record JANXSK010000110.1, read on the forward strand.
TTGAAACCCTGAGAAGTAATTTATTAATAAGTGTTAAAGAAAAAGCTGTTAATCAAACTATTAAAATTGCAGATTTACCTGAAGGATATTTTGAAAATCTATCAACGGCTATTTTAGATAAAATAAAAACCCAGCAAAAAAATACAATAGCAAAAGAATTAGTTACGCTTTCTGAAGTATTGCAAAGCCTTCAACAGAAAAAACTTTTTGATGTACCGGAAGGATATTTTGAAAATTTATGTACGACTATTTTAGATAAAATAAAAAAGAATTCCAATAATACAATAGAAGAAGAGATAAAAGAACTTTCGCCATTAATGAAAAGTTTACAGCAGATAAATGTATTTGAAATGCCGGAGGGATATTTTAATACTGCACCGTATGCTATTATTGATGCCGCGAAAGCAGCGAAAATTACAACCGCAAAAATTGTAAGCATGCCTAAAAGCGGCTTCTTTTTTAGGTATGCAGCAGCAGCCATTATTACCGGCGTAATTGCTTTTGGTACTTATAAATATACCAATAACCCTCTTGTTAGTCCTTTGATTCCTGAAGTTAGTTTTGCCAAACTAGATTCTTCTATTGAAAAAGGTAAAGATATGAATGAGCGGCAGTTTACGGAAGCATTCAACAATCTTACAAAAGAAGATATTACCAGCTACTTTGAAAAAAATGGCAGTGATGAAGACATATCACTACTTACAAACAATGTTGAAGTAAATGGCTTGCCAAGTAAAGCTGACTATTTACTGGATGAAAAAACCTTAGAGAATTATCTTGATAAAATTAAATTTCAAAATTAAAATAATACAGGAGGAAGATATATGAAAAAGCTATACATTCTATTGGCTTTTATTGGCATAGCAGGATTAGCAAAAGCACAAGATGAGCAACCAAATGAAAGAAAACAGGCCGATATAGAAGCGTTAAAAGTTGCCTTTATAAGTAAGGAATTAAATCTTACACCGGATGAAGCACAAAAATTCTGGCCTCAATACAATCAATATTCAAAAGAATTAAAAGCGGTTAAATTAAGTAATCCCGATGATATTTTAGACCGGGATGAAAAAGTATTAAACTTAAGAAAAAGTTATAAAGAGCAGTTTACAATGATACTGGGGCCACAGCGAGTTAATAGTATGTACAATGCAGAAGGTAGATTTCACCAGTTGTTATTTAAGGCAATACGTAAACAAAATCAATTACAAAACAGACCTATGAGGCCATTGAAAAGAAGAAATTTTTAAAACAGCTACAATAGTAAATACACAAATTGTTTTATTGATCAACCGAGGTTAGCGCTGAATACAGTTTGGGCTTTGTTTTGATTTCTACTATTTATTAGAATTCCACCACCGGTGTTTTAATATCATGATAAAAAAGAAAAGTCCATTTTTGCTGCTGACCTATTTGTCCCCATTGCTGCCGAAGCTCCATACACTTCTTTCCATCAAAATCATATTTGGCAATAAAACGACGTTTCATTTGTTGTAGTTGCGGCGCCACATCTCCTCCAAAAAAAACTTTTTTCCCGTCTTCTGCAATCCAAAATACCTGGTGAAAAGGGCTGTGTGCACCAGTAACTTCGTACCGGATATAATCATCAATTACGCCATTACCTTCTATAAAAACAACTTTATCTGCAGTGGATAACAACTCAAAATCTTCCTGTTGATAAGATGCATTGTTTTTATCCAAACCAAATGCCATTTCATCCTTATTTACATAATAAGTTGCGCTTGGAAAACTTAAAAACTTTTGATGCAATACCTTGTCTTCTATACTGATTGCTCCAGAATGATCTTTATGCAGGTGACTCAATAAAACCTTTGTCACATCAAACGGATTAACCCCATTATCAAGTAAATTTTGGTGAATTTGCAAATGGCCTTCGGTATTGCCAAAGCCTAATCCCGTATCAATCAAAATCACATCTTTTTTTGTAATGATACAAAACGGCTGAACTTCCACCAGCAAGCTACCAAAAGCTCTTTGTTGCAGGTCATCCTTGTCTTTATTAAAAGGAATAAATTTTTTGGTTTTATCGATTGTAAAAGCACCTTCACTTAGTGGAATTATTTTCATTTGCCTAACTACTGCCTCCAAACCCTTAAGGGCATTTTAAAGTCTAATTTTATATTTTATCTGTAAAAATAAATTCAAAATAAAGCTTAATAAAATGGAATTATAATAAATACAATGTGCTTTCTTCTCTTCAAAGAATAGTTGTACCTGTATTTACCTTAATACCATTTGCCTGTCTGCGTCTAATTTTATTGCTATAAATAGCAATATTGTAAAGGTAACTAAGGAGGAACCTCCATAACTTAATAAAGGCAATGTAATTCCTGGCGAAGGTGCAATACCCAATGTCATACAAACATTTAATGCCACATGAAAAAACAGGATGCCTGTAACACAATAAATATATACCCTGCTAAAAGTACTTCTCTGTCTTTCTGCTAAAAATATTAATCTAAACATTAGTCCAAAATATAGCAACATAAGCACCGCACTGCCAACAAGGCCAAAGCTTTCGCCCACAGAGGAAAAAATGAAATCAGTATTTTGGGCCGGAACAAATTCGCCCCGGGTTTGTGTACCTTGTAAAAATCCCTTTCCCCAAAAGCCTCCGCTGCCAATAGCAATTTTAGATTGTTTTACATTATAGCTTTCTACCTTTTCGCCGCCGGCCTTTTTTGTAGTTCCTAATTTTGAAAATTCTTTCTGTATTTCAGCTTCTCTTTCTTTGGTCTTAAATTTATAATCATCTATGCCAAACGTAGAAAATATTCTTACTACCTGGTGAGGTTTTAATACTTTATCAAACAAAGCCGGCACTAAAAATTTCTGAACACCTACACACAAAATCCATGCGCCTGCAATTGCCAACAAAATATTTTTATCTCGTTTTATTCTTCTTCTGTACAAATAACAAAAATACGCAGCGATGATAGTGAGCACTAAAAACAATGCATTGGGCGGTACTACAATGCTGGCAATAATTAAAATAACTAAAGAAAAAAGTGACACCAAATAAATGGCAGGCAACCCTTCGCGGTAAAAAGCAATACCAAATGAAAAATATACAATGGCGGCTCCGGGTTCCTTTTGCAAAATGGATAAAATTGCCGGTGTAAAAGCAATGATAGCTGCAATAATTTGTGATTTTGTTTTGGTAAAATCAGGCTCGATAAATGAAAGGTATTTTGCGAGTGCCAGCGAAGTAAATATTTTACAAACTTCTACAGGTTGAACATTCATAAAACCTAAAGGTATCCAGCTTTTAGAACCTCCTACTTCTTTGCCCACTACAAAAGTGGCTAAAATTAATAATACACCCGCTGCATAGCCGAGGTTAGCGGTGGCAGTAAAAAATTTACTGTCGGTTAACAATATTAAGGCAGCCATAAATAAGCTTATTAAAAAGAAATAAAACTGTTTACTATACTCCTTTTTAAAACCTAAAAAATTTTGTACAACGTTATCTCCCAATTTATACTCAACAGAAAAAATACATAATAACCCAATAACTACCAGCATTACATAAAGCCATACCATTAGCCAATCAATTCCCTTTCCTATTTCCTGGTTTTTTTGGTACATTTTATTAAGAACGATTTTAATTTTTTACAGTGTCTTTAGGTTCTGGTTTTCTTTTTGGGTTTGGCAATACCGCTTCTGCTTTAATTACCGGCAGTAAATCATTGCTATCTTTTTTAGGCAATTCTTTTTTTGTTGTAGAATCTTTGTCTTTCTTCATTTTATCCAATGCATCTGTATCTTCATCCTGCTCAAGGCCAATTGTATCTTTAATAGTTTTAATATACCCTTTGGCAATCAGATAGGCCGAATCTTTAGAATGCCTTAAAGAATCCTGTCTTTTTATTTCAGTATAAATTCTCACAGGTATTAAATTTAATTTTGATAATTCATCTATTTTATCCAATCGTTTTTTATCAATGATAGAATCTTTTAAATACTTTTCTATCATGAGCCCTACAATGGGTGCTGCATAAGTACCTCCAAAACGTCCGCTGTTTTCAACTACACACATTATGGCAATTCTGGGGTTATCTCTAGGAGCAAAGCCACAAAAAAAAGCGTGATTGGGTTGTTTAACTCCTTTGCTGTAATTTTCTACCGTACCTGTTTTACCACAAATCGCTATCCCATCAATCTTTGCTGCAATACCTGTTCCTCTATCAACCACATTTTGCATCCCGTCATGTACGGTTTCAAAAACACTATCAGGTATATCAATGGTGCTATTTTGGTCCTTAAAAGCTTTTAACATTCCAAATTTATCGCCGCCCTCAATTGAATCTACTATATGAGGAATTTTGTACCACCCTTTATTTGCAATGTAGGCCATTTCATTTGCCACCTGTAATGGGGTAACATCTACTTCACCCTGGCCAATACTTACAGAACGAAAGGTGCAATAATTCCATTTGCCTTCACCATAAGTTTTATTAAAATGAGCAGGCGTTGGTATGTTCCCCCGTTTTTCTGAAGGCACATCTACGCCTAATTTATGCCCAAGACCAAAAGCATACATGTAGCGATCCCATGCAGCAAGGCTGCTATCCACATTAGGATATTTTGGATTATTAATTACTCGTTGCATTACGGTAGCAAAATATGTATTGTCTGATATGGTGATGGCACCACGCAGATCGAATGTTCCTTTGTCTAAACATTTCATCGGCTTGCCGCTTCCACAACCATAAAAAGCACCGGAGCAGGAAACCCTAAAATCTGTTGTAATCATTCCCTCATGCAAACCTATTAGTGCCTGTAAAGTTTTAAAAGTAGAACCAGGCGAATAGGTAGCACTAACTGTTCTATTTAATAATGGTAACGCAGGATTTAGAAACAACTCTGAAAAATGCTTTCTTCTTTCGCTACCAGTGAGGTATTTGGGCTGATAAGTTGGGGCGCTTACCATAGCAAGAATTCCGCCGGTTCTTGGGTCAACAGCAACTATAGATCCCAATTTATTTTGCATTAATTTTTCGCCCAATTCTTGTAATTCTATATCAATGGAAGTATGCATGTTTTGTCCTGCAATAGCGGCTGTATCAAATTTACCATTTTCCAGTTTTTCTGTAAGCCGGTTTTTATTGTCTCTTTTCCAATATTCAATGCCACGTTCCCCCATTAATACTTTTTCATAACTGCGTTCAATACCAGTGTAACCGGCATAATCACCGGAAACATAGCCTTCCTCTTTATGTCTTTTCAAAAAATTGGTATCTACTTCTGAAGTGTAACCCAACACATTTGCAGCAGCATCATATGGATAACTTCTTACAGAACGTTCCTGTAAATAAAAGGCTGGGGCAAATTTGTACATTACTTCGTTTAGCATGGCCATTTTTGAATCGCTTAATAAAGCCTCAAAAACAGACGGTCTTGTTCTACCATTTCGTATAATTAAGTCTATCACTTTTTTATTAAACTGAGTCGTATCTATTTGCAAAATTTTACAAAGTGCGAATGTATCTACTCCTTTTAATTTATTGGGTGCCACCATCAAATCATAAATAGTAGTGTTTTGCAATAATACTTTATTGTGCCGATCGTACACAATTCCTCTATCAGGATATACTACTTTCCTGAATTTACCCTGATCGTCGGCCATTATTTTGTATTTGGATGATATTACCTGTAAAGTGAAAAGCCTTGCGATAATGATAATAAATACAATGACAAACGAAAAGCGTATCACATTTTGACGGGACTGGTTAAATACGGACAATTTTTATAGTTTAAAGTATTTATTGATGGTTTGTTGCTTCATATATTTAGAATTTAGCAAAAATACCTATTAAATTATTTGAATAAAACCAGAAATCCTACATTAAACTGTATTTGTTCTAAACTTTTGTTTTCGGGAGAAAAGCAGTTCGGCAATAATTATTAGTGCTAAACTGATGAGTGTTGAAAACAATGTTTTAAGGATAAACTCCCAAAAATTTCCGAATTGAAAAGCTTCAAGTAAAAATAGCCAACTGTTGTGCAGCAGCGTTAGTAATCCTGCATACACCATATAAGGGCCAAAGCCCCCCATACTTTTTAAGGATGGTTCTTCGTAGTTGGTTTCAGCTCCTTCGTGCGGTATAAGAATATTGATTAAAAATGGCCTCACATATGCAATTAAAACGCATGCTGCAGCATGAAAGCCCGGATTATGACGAAAGCTATCCAATGTAAAGCCCAATAAAAAAGCCAGTATCATTTGTAAGGTTCGGCTAAACTTAAAAGGCATCCAAAAAATAAACAAAATATAAATGTAGGGTGTAATTATGTAGTTAAGATGAACCCTATCTAATACAAAAAACTGAACCAATATCAGTAAAATAAATCGCAGCATATTTTTAACCAGTGTACTCATAGTTGCTTGCCTGCGGCAATTAATTATTAATCTTAATTTTTGCTTTTTCTATTAATTTATTAATTTCTTCTCTTTGGTTATTATCAATAGCATAAACAAACTGAAGATTATAAAAATTTGCTGTTGATTTTACTTTAATAATATAATTATTGGTACTTTTTTCCGGCTGTACCTGCTCAACAGTACCAATCATGAGGCCATATGGAAATGTTGTTGTGATACCACTTGTTAAAACGGTATCGCCCTTTGCTACTTTTACACTTTTTCTTACATTAATCATAGAAAGATAATTCGGTTCCTTACCATCCCAGATAATTGTTCCTCCACCCTGGGGATCATTTTTTAGCAAGGCATTAATCTTACTGTCTTTATGAAGCAAACTCATTACCACTGCATAATTTTCGCTTACATCCGTTACTATCCCAACCACCCCGTTATTTGTATCAATTACCCCTTCATCTTTTTTTAATTGCTGTGCAGATCCTCTTCCCAATACAATGAAATTATTTTGAGTAGATACTGAATTAGAAACAACTTTTGCAGCCTGGTAAAGCCATTTACGGTGATTGCCCAAGGTATCGTAAGGTATAAAATCAGTTACTATTTTATTAATAGTATCGGGAAGTTCAAAATTAGCTTTCATCAAATTACGCAAACGTTCGTTGTCTTTTATAAGTTGCTGATTGGCTTTTTTTAGCTGGAGGTAATAATCTACTTTATTGTACTGCTCATTTATTCTACCAGTAATTTCATTCATATGCACAGCTGCTATTGCACTGTGATACTTGTTATAATGCACAATCAAATAAATACAATACCCCTGCAACAGCAGGAAAAAAATAAAGTTAAAATAACTGCGAATGTAGAGAAAGATATTACGCATGTAGCATTCCTCCAAATCTCTCGGCGGGAGAGCTATTTGAGTGTATGAAATGTAATAGGGTTTTCATAACAAAAGAACTTAAATACTTTCGGTTACAGAATAACCAATAATCATCAATACAGATGACTTTTAACGCATTACAAATGGATACCTGTCGTAATTTTTTAGTGCAATACCAGTGCCCCTAACCACACTTTTCAGTGGATCATCTGCAACATGTACTGGTAATTTTATTTTTGCGGCGATGCGCTTATCCAGGCCTCTCAGCAAAGCTCCACCACCGGTAAGATATAAACCACGGCGATAAATATCTGCAGCTAGTTCGGGAGGCGTAGTTTCCAACGCTTTAAGAATTGCTTCTTCAATTTTAAAAATACTTTTATCCAATGCTTCTGCTACTTCTTGAAAACTGACCATTACCTGTTTTGGAATACCTGTTACCAGATCACGTCCATTAACGGGAATATCATCCGGAGGATTTTCAAGGTCTTTCATTGCAGCCCCAACCTGAATTTTAATTTGTTCTGCGGTTCGTTCTCCAATTAGCAAACTATGGTATCTGCGAAGCGCTTCCATAATATCGGCTGTAAACTCATCGCCTGCAATACGTATACTTTGATCGCATACAATACCCGCAAGGGCTATTACAGTAATACCGGTAGTACCACCACCAATGTCAATAATCATATTTCCCACCGGCTCTTCCACATCAATACCAATACCTAAAGCTGCGGCCATTGGCTCATGCAAAAGGTAAACTTCCTTGGCGCCTGCCTGTTCTGCACTATCTCTTACGGCACGCTTTTCTACCTCTGTAATACTGCTTGGTATGCAAATCATCATGCGCCAGCTAGGGGCAAATAAAGGTTTTTTGGGATAGATCATTTTTATCATTTCCCTTATCATTAATTCAGCTGCATTAAAATCGGCAATTACTCCATCTTTTAACGGACGAACAGTTCTTATACTTTCATGGGTTTTTTCGTGCATCATCAATGCCTTTTTACCCACAGCTAAAATATTTTTGGGATTGTTTCTATCAAGGGCTACGATGGAAGGTTCGTTTACAACTACTTCATCGTTAAAGATTATCAGGGTATTTGCCGTGCCCAAATCCATGGCTATTTCCTGTGTGAAAAAATTAAAAAGACCCATAATTTATATAGAGAAAAAAAATGTAAATAATGTAAGCAAAGTTGAACTAAATTATTTGAATTAACAATGACAAACACATTATTTTTCAACATTTTATAGAAACTTCTATTGTAAACGCTAAAACATTAAAACCATGCCAGATTTGCTTCTTACTAACTAATTTAGCTATTTATTGTTTTGTAAATTTTAAGGGTTTATTAGCTGTAGTAATTGAAAAATGATAGTCCCTGTTTAAGAACCAGGTTATTAAAGTTATCGGAATTCATATCCGATATCTTTTCTGTAGTAAATGCCATCAAAATGAATTTGTTCAAGCATATAATTAGATTGTTCTGCAGCCTCCGCAATGGTATTGCCAAATGAAGTTACAGCAAGCACTCTTCCTCCATTGGTTAACACTTTATCTCCTTCTTGTTTTGTGCCGCCATGAAAAACGATTGTTCCGTCCAACACACTGCCGGCTAATCCTGTTATAATTTTTCCTGTTTCATGTTCGTTCGGATAGCCGCCACTTACTGCCATTACCGTAACAGCGGTTTTTTTATTGATAACAATATTAATTTCGTTTAACCGCTGCTGTGCAGTGGCAGATAAAATCTCTATTATATCATTGTCAATTCTTGGAATAATTACTTCAGTTTCCGGATCTCCCAAGCGGCAATTATATTCAATAACAAAAGGCTCTCCTTCTACGTTGATCAATCCAATAAATACAAATCCTTTATAATCAAGCGCTTCTTTTTGCAAGCCCTCTATGGTGGGTTTAATAATTTTTTGTGTAACCGTTTCCATGTAGGCTGCAGTTATAAAAGGTACGGGGCTAACTGCACCCATGCCGCCGGTGTTAGGTCCTTTATCTCCAATACCAATTTTTTTGTAATCCTTTGCCTCCGGCAATAACACATAATTTTTCCCATCCGTTAATACAAAAACACTCACTTCTATCCCATCTAAAAATTGTTCAATTACAACTCTTTTACCCGCTTCCCCAAATTTAGAATGTTGTATCATTAATTGAAACTCAGCCAGTGCTTCAATGTGATTGTTACAGATAATTACTCCTTTACCCGATGCAAGACCATCTGCTTTTAATACAATTGGCAGGGGATGATTCCGGATATACTGTATTCCTTCTTCATAAGAAGCCGCATTAAATTCTTTATATTTTGCTGTTGGAATATTGTGCCTGTCCATAAAAGCTTTTGCAAAAGCCTTGCTACCTTCTAGTTGTGCCGCTTCCTTTGAGGGGCCTATCACTTCGATATGAACAGTCGAAGGATTTTCCTTAAAGAAATTATAAATCCCTTTTACCAAAGGTTCTTCAGGACCAACTATTAACATTTTTATGGCGTTGGCAATACAAAACTTGGCCAACCCTTCAAAATCATTTATTGAAATAACTACGTTGTTACCAAACTGTTTTGTGCCTGCATTACCGGGTGCTATAAATAATTGGTCACATAAATTACTTTGTTTTATTTTCCATGCCAATGTATGTTCTCTTCCTCCACCGCCAACTAATAATATGTTCATGTAATTAATTTATTTTTTAAGGATTTATTTGTGGTGTGCGAATTTAAAACAGCTACCAATGTAAACCATAAAAATTTTTATAAACAGTGGCAGATGCCTTTTTTTTCAGAAATAGCCATCTACGTATTGCTTTACTCACAAGAAATTTGCTACTTTGAGTGATTAAAATATTTATCAGCAACATAAAATTAAAATATGAATGAAAAAGCACTTTCGGCTAAACACCCCCGTGGACTGTATGTATTGTTTTTTACTGAAATGTGGGAACGGTTTGGGTTTTATTTGATGATAGGAATATTACCCTTGTTTCTCCGTGCTACTGATAAAGGTGGAAGAGGAATGGATAATGCACTCTCTATTGATGTGGTAGGCAGTTATGTTGCTCTAGTTTATCTAACACCATTTTTAGGCGGCCTTTTAGCAGACAGATATCTGGGATACAGAAAATCAATTTTCATTGGTGGCGCACTTATGGCTTTAGGATATTTTATAATAGGAATTCCAGGAAATAATACCTTGTTGTTTGCTGGTCTTGGTTGTGTGATTGTAGGTAATGGTTTTTTTAAACCTAACATCAGTACCCTATTGGGGAATATTTATAATACTGAAGCCCTAAAACCTAAAAAAGATATTGCCTATAATATCTTTTATATGGGCGTTAATATTGGCGCTTTTGCCTGCAATTTTGTAGCTGCCTATTTAAGAAATAATTATAACTGGGGCTATGCTTTTACGGCTGCAGGGGTAGGTATGGTAATAGCATTGATATGGTTTGCATTTGGCCAAAAATATGTAAAACATGGTGATATAATGAACCCAGTACAAAAGGAAGATATGCCCATGTCGAAAATAATATTGTACGTTTTTGTTCCAGCAATAATCGCAGGCACAATTGGATGGTTTATTCCCGGCAACCTGATCGGGTCCGATTCAAATGATGCATTTATTTTTGCTTGTGTTCCCATTGTGGTCTTTTATTTTAGCATTTGGGCCCGTTGCCAGGGCTTAGATAAAAAACGTATTGGTACTTTATTAACACTGTTTGGGGTAGCAATTATTTTTTGGAATATTTACAACCAAAACTCAACTGCACTTACCATTTGGGCAGATAGTTACAGCTATCGGGAAACTACACCTGCTATAGAAAAAGCATTAACCCCTTTTGCATTTTTAGAAAAAGTAAATACCAATCCGCAGGAAGTTCCCATAATTGACGATCAGTTTAGAACAAAATTGGGTACCGACGGTAAAGTAGTTACCGGCTTAGGAATAAACCCATATTTTAAAAATTTACCCAAAGACAAATGGCCACCAGAAGGACAGGATTTGAAATTAATTTCTACTGAAATTTATCAATCTATCAATCCGTTTTGGATAATATTACTTACGCCTGTAATTGTTGGTCTTTTTGGCTTTCTCAGAGCAAGGCGAAAAGAACCGAGTACGCCGGAAAAATTTGCGTGGGGCACTATCATTGCCGGATTATCCTCATTGGTAATGGTTTTTGCCTGTTTATCAACAAATATCTATCAAAATAAAGTATCCTCTGGATGGATATTTGCCACCTACGGCGTTTTCACAATAAGCGAATTGTTCATGAGCCCTGTTGGGTTATCGTTGGTATCCAAAGTATCTCCAAGAAGGTTTACTTCGTTGATGATGGGAGGATGGTTTATTACGACTTCTCTTGGTGGAAAAATATCAGGTATCCTTGCTGGCTTTTGGGATCAATTTGATAATAAGGCTGTTTTTTTTGCTATTAGTGCTGTAGCAGCGATTGTTGCAGGATTGGTAATTTTTCCACTCACTAAACGATTAGCAAAAGTAGTTGATGAAGCCACTGCACAGAATAATTAATTTTTTAAGGAGCTGCTAAAGAAATATTTATTGTCTTACAATAAGCCAATAAACAGTACGCTATTTCATTTAATTTTTTAAAACCCTAACAGGTCATGTCTGAGAAAAAACCATTCTTCCCATTTGTATCACCTCAAACCATTATGAAAGAATTGACGGTAAAGTCAATTTTATTGGGTAGTTTATTTGGCGTAATATTCGGTGCAGCTACTGTTTACCTTGCACTAAAGGCCGGGCTAACTGTTTCTGCCTCCATACCCATTGCGGTAATTGCTATCACGCTTGGAAGAAAATATTTTAAAACCACCATTCTTGAAAATAATATTATTCAAACTACGGGAAGTGCCGGAGAAAGTATTGCCGCTGGCGTTTCTTTTACACTGCCTGGCTTTCTGTTTCTTTCATCGCCAGATAGTGCCGCCTATTTTAATTATCTCACCATTTTAATATTAGCCATTGTAGGAGGTATGTTGGGTACGCTATTAATGATTCCTTTAAGAAAAGCATTGATTGTAAATGAGCATGAAACACTGCCTTACCCAGAAGGTACCGCCTGTGGTGATGTTTTAAAAGCAGGAGAAAAGGGAGGCGATTTTGCCCGAACTGCCTTCTGGGGGCTGGGTGTAGCTTTCAGTTATGCCATACTTCAAAAGATACTACACATAATTGCTGAAACACCTGTTTATGCTACCAAACAGATTAACAAGTTTTTTCCTTCTGCACAACTAAGTGGGGAAATAACACCAGAATATTTAGGGGTAGGTTATATCATAGGACCAAAAATTGCCGGAGTGTTAGTAGCTGGAGGTGTATTAAGCTGGCTTGTATTAATTCCACTTTTATCTTCAGTTGTACCGGCAGATATTATTGCGATGCAATTGCATAAACTGGGTTACCTGGCAGATCTTGCAAAAGATGGTGGCAAGGGTGGCTGGAATGCAGCTACCCATACTTTTACAGATTATCCCGCAGCTATTTATTATGCTTTCATCAGGCAAATTGGTGCCGGTGCAGTTGCCGCTGGTGGAATTATTACATTGTTTAAAACAATACCAACCATTGTTAAATCCATAAAAGGAAGTGTAAATTCAATAAAAAATAAATCCGCAGATGCTGAAACAGATACTGTTTTAAGAACTGAAAAAGACCTCAGTATTAAAGTGGTTGGTTTTGGAAGTTTAGGCCTTATTGCCTTAATTGCTATTTTACCACAAGTGCCCGGAGATAGCATTTTACAGAAATTATTAATCGGCATATTGGTGATTGTTTTCGGCGCTTTGTTCGTTACCGTTTCATCAAGAATTGTTGGCTTGATTGGTTCTTCCAACAACCCAATAAGTGGCATGACGATCGCTACTGTGATGGGTACCAGTTTAATTTTTATGGCAGTTGGGTGGACTGGACATGCCTACGAACCATTGGTATTAGTTGTTGGTGGAATGATATGTATTGCAGCTGCCAATGCCGGTGGAACATCGCAGGATTTAAAGAGTGGTTATATTGTTGGAGCTACACCCCGCAATCAACAAATAGCTTTATTCATCGGTGCCATTGTTTCCTCCATAGTTATCGGTATCACTATTAAATATTTAGATAAGCCCAGCAGCGAAATGCTAGCCCAGGGTATTCACCATGCTATTGGTACAGAAAAGTATCCTGCGCCACAGGCAACTTTAATGGCAACTTTAATTAAAGGGATTCTTTCTTTTAATCTTGACTGGCAGTATGTTTTTGTAGGTGTTTTTCTGGCTGTTGTTATGGAACTTTGTGGCATTAAATCATTGAGTTTTGCTGTGGGTGCTTACCTGCCCTTATCTACTACATTGCCAATATTTATTGGAGGTGCTATCAAGGGCCTTGTAGACATGAAAAAGAAAAAGGTGAATATTATAATTAGTAGTGAGGAAGAAGAACTTGGGAAAGGAAGTCTTTTTGCGACAGGCCTTGTTGCAGGTGGTGCGGTGGCAGGTGTAATTATTGCTTTTCTTTCTGGTAGTGATTGGGGTGATAAATTTTTAAGGTCTATTACTTTGGAACATGCTTTAACTGCTGCTTTAAGTACAAATGGATATTTTATTATGGGTGTTTTATTTTTTGCAACTATGGGATTAATGCTTTACCGAACTGCTTTAAAAAAATAAAACGAAATAGCAAAAATATAATTTAGAAAGCGGCCAATAGGTCGCTTTTAAAATTATATAAAATTTAAATAATCGCATTGCTTTCCCAATATCAGCTTATCATCTGCCCCTAGCCATTTCTTTAAAACAGTAGCATAAACATCCTTAAAATCTACCTTGTGTTTTAAATCGCCTTCATTAAGATCGGCCAGATCCGGCAATGCATTTAGCAACCCTTTTTCTTTTAATCCCCCACTGATAAAAAACATATTATTAGCCGTTCCATGATCAGTACCGCCACTTGTATTTTGCGCAACTCTTCTGCCAAATTCACTAAATGTCATCATCAATACATCCTGAAAACGGTTGTTCTTTTTAAGGTCATTGGTAAATACTTTAACAGCATCATTCAATTCGGTAAACAGCCTTTTCTGTTGCGCCTGCTGGTTTACATGCGTATCAAAGCTACCTAATGAAATATAATACACTTTGGTATTAATGTCACTCATAATAAGTGATGCTATTGTTTTAAGATCCTTACCAAGACCGGTTGCCGGATATGTTTCAGCTGTTGGATGCAGCTTGCTCTGCTGAAAAATATAATCGGCACTACTAAGTGTTTCGCTCATTGTTTTGTATAGGTAGTCTACTGTTTCTTCTCCTTTGTGGTTCTGTGCTGCAATGTCTTTAAAATACTTTTCGTTACTGATGCTGTACAACCTTCTTGGATCTTTAAAAGAAAGTCCATTATTATTTTCTCCCTTTAATGCAAGGCTTAATATATCATCAATTTCCAGTGCCTGTGTTGGTTGTACACATCCATTACATTGAGCATCCAAATAGCGGCCAATCCATCCTGTATTAATATAATCATTGGCATTACTGGCAGTTTGCCAAATATCCATGCTCCTAAAATGTGAGCGGTCCGGATTAGGATAACCTACATTATTTAATATGCCCAAACTGCCAGCATCATATAAATCTTTAAAAGCAACCAATGCCGGATTTAAGCCTACTTCATCAGTAAGTTGTACTACATCTTCTTTCGCAATACCTAGCTTTGGACGCTCCTTATAATAAATATCATTTCGTATGGGTATTACGGTATTTAATCCATCATTGCCCCCACTAAACTGTATAATTACCACCACTTTATTACCGGCTGGCACCATCATAGGTTTTTCAAAAGCTTTTAAAAATTTAGGTAACATAAAAGAGGCCGTTGCCAGCGAACCAACTTGTAAAAATTGCTTCCGTTTAATGAGCATAATAAAAAATTAAAAGATATAAAAATTGATAATCTCCGATCTCAATTGGGTGTTAAAATATTTTCTACGTTAATAATTTTAGCATAGCTGATACTCTGGTGTGCTCATTAAATTAATGATGACACTTTTAATATAGTTTTCCCTGCTTTCATTGTTTAAATAGGTTAATAATAAAACTGTATTTATCCTGCTGTTGGTTTGCAGAATTGTATCTGAAATTTTGGGTAATAGATTTTCTCTTGAAACGGTTTTAAAGATGGTTGCAACTGCTTCCCAATCTACTATGGCTGAAGCCCCTTTGTCTGAATAAGATTTATTTAGTTTTTCTGCAATTTTGTTCTCCATCATTTGTCCCATCATGGAATCATCATCCGATTTAGGCCTAATAGAAATAACTTCGTTAGCAGTCATTATTTGCGGTATTTTTAATCGCAACATTAGTGTGCTACTGTCTATCCAGCTTTTACCGCTGGGCCAGCCTGCTACATTAGGTGGATAAAAAAGTATTTGTCCAAGTGCTCTTTGAAATAACAATTGGGCATTTTCATTTTGCAATGTTAGTGGTAACAACCTTCTTATACCAACAAGTAACTCAACTGGTGATTTTATTTTTATACCAATATTTTTTTCTTCGTAAAACCAATCACTGGTAAAAATAGCTTCCATCAACTTTTCAATATCATAATCACTTTGGTAAAACCTGTTAGCAAGCCATGCAATTTTTACATCATCCGCCTTTTCATTTACAAAATACCTGTATATTTTTTGGGTGATATATAGCGCTGTTTGCTTTTGTTGCAATAAAATATCAATGATAGCATCACCATCAAAATTACCTGTTTTGCCAAAAAAAGTTTTAACACCTGCATCGTGTTGAAATGGCCGAAAAACAAATTCACCCTTAACATCAAATCCCCAGCCGGTAAATGCTCTTGCAGCTTCCTTAACATCATTTTCTGTATAATTGCACCTACCCATCGTAAACAATTCCATCACTTCCCGTGCAAAGTTTTCATTGGGATGCTGCTTTTTATTTTGCCGGTTATTTAAAAATTGTAACATAGCAGGGCTCTTACTTACTTCCCTTAGCATGCTGCTAAATTTTCCTAAGGCATTGTTTCTTATAATATCCAATAATGTTTGCTGAAAATAAATATTAACAATCCTACAGGCAAAATGTCCATGCCAAAAAAAACTCATCTTTTCCCTTAGCTGAGCTTCGCTGTTGATCATTTCATCCATCCAACGAAGATTAAGTGTTTTAAGATCTTCCCTTGATTGTTTTTGGATGGCTTTTTTTTCTTCTTTGGTGAGTTTTTCTATTTGCACCATGTCATCTACCCCTTTTTCCAACCCGTCAACTACATTTGAAGCAACAACTAATTTAACAGGTTCTTTCGAAGAGGTTTTCAACAATACTTCCCACAATTGCTTTGATGTAATGTTATCAAGCCCCGCAGCATTTTCGGCCATTGGACCAAAACCGGCCCGCCACAAAAGATGTTGATTTTTTAAACGATTGGGTATTGGCATGTAGTTGAACTAAATTGTTGAATAAATTGATTCAATACAGATTGACATATTTAACCTGATATGGTTTAACGCCGGGTTAATTATTTATTGCCTTTCAAATAAACTTTTTAAAAGGATTTTTACGTTTTTTGTTATAGATAATTTTTAATATATTTACTATCGTCACTTTAAAAATAAACCTGCATTTATGAAAAAAATAAACTTCTACTTATTTTCTGGTTTGGTATTTTTTGTATCCTGTACAAAAGTTAGTACTACTAATTTGGAAGATGTTACTACACAACAGCCAGTAACTGAATTACGCCAGGGACGCACTTGCGGTGCGATGGATGTATTACAAAATAATTTAGCGCAAGATCCCGCCCTACGTAAACGTATGGATGATATTGAAAAATTTACTGCCAGAATTATGACAAATCCTGATGCAGCCCGCTTACTACCAGACGGTACTATTGAAATACCCGTGGTAGTAAATGTGTTGTATAAATTAGCCGCTGAAAATATTTCTACCGTACAAATTCAATCACAAATTGATGTGCTGAATGAAGATTATAAGGCACTCAATACAGATTATAACAACACACCTTCTATATTTCAGAGTGTGCGTTCAGGCAATGTTGGCGTTAGTTTTGTTTTAGATAAAATAATTCGACAATCTACCTCTAAAAAAAGCTGGAGTACCAATGATGCCATGAAAAAAAGTAGCGTGGGAGGTATTAATCCTACCAATCCTACAACAGAACTTAATTTATGGTCATGCAATTTAGGTGGTGGCATTTTAGGTTACGCTCAATTTCCCGGCGGTAGTACCGCTACTGATGGAGTAGTTATTGATAACAATGCATTTGGACGTACTGGTACAGTAACTGCTCCTTACAATAAAGGAAGAACGGCTACACACGAAGTAGGACACTGGATGAACTTACGCCACATTTGGGGCGATGCAACCTGCGGTAGCGATCTTGTTAATGATACGCCTACGCACGATGCTGCCAATTTTGGCTGTCCAACATATCCCCACTTAAGTACTTGCACAGGAACACCGGTAGAAATGACGATGAATTATATGGATTATACAGACGATCCGTGCATGTATATGTTTTCTGCAGGACAAAAAACAAGAATGCAGGCTGTATTTGCAACAGGTGGACCAAGAGCTGGCTTTAGAGTACTTTAATTCTAAATTTCTATTATAAAGAAAGAGGTTGCTAGATTAGCAACCTCTTTTTTACGCCCCTATTTTTTAATCTTTAAATAGAAGATGCGCCAAAATAATTATGCAGTATTGCTGGTAACTCAATGCCTGAAGAAGTTTGATTATTTTCCAGCAGGCTGGCCACAATCCTTGGCAATGCTAGCGAAGAGCCGTTTAAAGAATGTAATAAATGTGTTTTACCCTCCGTATTTTTAAAGCGGATCTTCATTCTGTTTGTTTGAAAATTTTCAAAATTACTTACTGAACTTACTTCCAGCCATTTCTGCTGTGCGGCACTATATACTTCAAAATCGTAGGTGAGGGCACTTGTAAATCCCATATCACCACCGCATAAACGCAGTATGCGGTAAGGAAGCTGAAGTGATTGCAAAAGCGTTTCAACATGTGCTACCATTTCTTCCAGCACAACGTAACTTTTTTCAGGATGAACCAGTTGTATAATTTCTACTTTATCAAACTGATGAACCCTATTTAATCCTCTAACATCGCTTCCAAAGCTACCCGCCTCTCTTCTAAAACAAGGGGTATAAGCCGTCATCTTCACGGGCACTTCATTTTCTTTTACAATTTCATCCCTGTAGATATTTGTAAGCGGCACTTCAGCGGTTGGGATAAGGTATAAATTATCTTCCGTTGCATGATACATTTGCCCTTCTTTATCCGGCAACTGACCCGTACCATAAGCGCTTGCTTCGTTTACCATCAACGGAGGCAAATATTCTGTATATCCAGCAGCGGTATTGTAATCTAAAAAATATTGTATCAAAGCTCTTTGCAGTTTAGCTCCCCTGCCTTTGTATAATGGGAAACCGCTTCCTGTTATTTTAGCACCGGTCTCAAAATCAACCAGGTCGTATTTTTTTATCAGATCCCAATGTGGCAAAGCGTTTTCAGGCAATGTTGGTTTTACACCGCCTTCTCTTATTATTTCGTTTTCTTCCGGTGAATTGCCCTTTGGTACAGATGCATGCGGTAGGTTAGGAAATTTCACTATCACCTCATACAATTCTTTTTCTGCAATACCTAACTGATCATTTAATAACTGCATGGTAGATTTATGCTGCGTTACTTCCAGTTTTTTTTGTGCTGCCGCTTCCTTTTCACCTTTGCCCATCAACTGTCCAATGGCTTTACTAGCCGCATTCAAATCTGCCTGCAAAGTTTCACTTTTTACTTTCAATTTACGCACCTGCTCATCCAGTTCCAATGCCATGTCAACCAGCAGTAAATCGCCAAAATGCTTTAGGTTTAACCGCTCTTTTACCAGTTCTGTATTTTGACGAATAAAAGTAATCTGTAACATCTTTTAATAAAATTTTGCCAAAGGTACTATTTTGAAATTTTTATCTGTCAATCAAAGAACATGATAAATTTTTCAAGCGTTATTGTATTGCGCCGCTTTAGGCGATATGGAAATTTAACTCATCAAATTTTTGTATGGCTTTTTTAAATTTATATTTGCCAAATGGAACATGCAAAAGAAGATTTACAGGTTAGGTGGCTAAAGCTTCGCATTAAACTAAAAGAAAAATTTGGCATTAAACCAGATATGGATGGCGTACTGTTTTTAATTGGTGTACAGGAACTTGGCGCAGCAAAACAAGTGTACACAAAAGAACAAAAACAAGACCTGATGCACATTGCAGTTTGTACCTTGCTGGCGCAAAGTGGTTATTATATATTAGAGGGATGTGATGAAGAAAGTTGGCCACATTTTAAACAACTAAAACCACTTCCCGAATTTAATGTGTACGAACAGGAAAACTTTTTAAAAGATCATGTTTTACTTTACTTTGACCAGGTTTTTAATAAACAAGTTTAGCTATGCATAAAATTATACCTATTGCAGTATTGTTAATTTTATTAGTCCCTATCTGTCTATATGCCCAAATTAAACAAAAAAAAGGGCCAGCAAATAAAGTGGCTGCACCATTACCAACAAATACCGCAAACGATTTAACAGAAATTACAACACCCGTTAATAAAATAATGGCCACAAGGATAAAAATCAGTACCAGCCTTGGTGATATTGTAGTATTGTTATCGGATAAAACACCCAAGCACAGAGATAACTTTGTAAAGTTGGTAAATGCACATTTTTACGACAGCTTGCTATTTCATAGAGTAATAAATGGTTTTATGATTCAGGGTGGCGACCCTAATAGCAAACATGCTACATCAGGTTCATTTTTAGGTACCGGAGATGCAGCTTATACAATTCCCGCAGAATTTGATTCTTCCTTATTCCACAAAAGAGGCGCATTGGCAGCAGCAAGAAACGACAATCCTACAAAAGCCAGCAGTGGTTACCAGTTTTATATTGTTCAGGGAAAAAAAAGGAGTGATAGTGAACTGGATTTAATTGAAATACAGAATGGCATTCATTTTTCAACTGCCAGGCGAATGACTTACAAAATGAATGGAGGTACTCCAAAATTAGATAAGAATTATACTGTTTTTGGTGAGGTAGAAACTGGGATGGATGTAGTAGATGCAATTTTAATGGAACAAACCGATAGTAACAACAGGCCGCTTAGAGATATCAGTATGAAAATGGAAGTAATGAAAGAAGAAATAAAATGATTTAATTTGCAAGCCTAATTCAATATTACACCATTTATAAAACACGAATTACAAGAATTAAGAAACATGTTTATTACTAATTCCTGTAATAAAAAATATTTTTAAAACATAAATCTAAAAACATGAATGTTCCTTTAAATCTCCGCTACACGAAAGACCACGAATGGATTTCTTTACAAGGCAATGTAGCCACAATCGGTATTACAGATTTTGCTCAAAGCGAATTGGGAGACATTGTATATGTGGATATATCCACCAAGGGAAAAGCACTTGCAGCCGAAGAAATTTTCGGATCTGTTGAAGCAGTTAAAACTGTAAGTGATCTTTTTTTACCTGTTGCAGGCACAATTATTGAAACCAATCCTATATTGGAAGCACAACCAGAACTTGTTAACAGCGATCCTTATGGAAGTGGTTGGATGATTAAAATGACAGTTGACAACATAAGCGATGTAGAAGCTTTATTAACTGCTGAAAACTATACAGCGTTAGTTGGATAATTTAAAAACAAGGATATGTTATTGATCCTTAATTTTCAGCATCAACAACATTTATTAGTAATGCAGCCTGCAAAAGAAATTTCTTTTAAAAAATTTATACCTGGTATTTTTTGGTTAATAGTGATATTGATTCTGATTATGATTCCCGCCAACGACCTTCCAAAATCAGAGTTTTTATTTAAAATAGACTTCGATAAATTTGTTCATGCTGGTATATTTGGATTATTAGCAGTTTTATTTTGCTGGCCCTTTTACAAAACAGCTATTCCCAAAAAAATAAAAATAAACTATTTTGTACTTATTGTGTTACTCACAAGTGTATTTGGTTTTGGCACAGAGTTAATACAAAAATATTGGGGCCATGGAAGAAGTTACGATTTAATGGATTGGGTGGCAGATAGCTTTGGCGCCTTGTGTGCTTATTTTTTTTGTGCTAAGTTTTTTACCCGTAACGCTCCCTTAGTAGAGAAAAAAGCTAAATTACAATTTGATAAAAAAAATCAGTTATAAATTATTGCAACATTTAGTAAACAACTATTTATACAATTGTGGCTTACAGCCATTTAACTGATGATTTATTTTACTACACAAATAATTATTTCCTTTAATTGCTGCATGAAGCAGTTTTTAGTACATTTGCCTATATGATGAACGTTGAGAACATGGAATACAATACTACCCGTAGCTATTTAACTATGCGGGAGTATGGTCGCCATATACAAAAAATGGTTGATTATTTACTTACCATTGAAGACAAGGATAAGCGGCAGCGCAATGCCATGAGCCTTATTGAGCTGATGGGATTTTTAAATCCACATTTAAAAAATGTAGAAGATTTTCGTCATAAATTATGGGATCATTTATTTTTAATAAGCGATTTTAAATTAGATGTAGATAGCCCATATCCTATCCCTACAAGGGAAACTTTAAAGGCCAAACCTGAACCATTGCCTTATCCAAAAAGGTATCCAAAATTCAATCACCTGGGTAAAAATATTGAAGTAGTAATCAATAAAGCTCTAAAAGAAGAAAACCCAGAAAAACGCCAGGGTTTTGCCAATGCCATTGCCTACTACATGAAATTAACTTATAGCAACTGGCATAAAGAATTGGTACATGATGACAATATACAGACTGAGTTGCAAAGCATGACTGATGGCCAGTTGGAGTTTAACAATCGTCCGTTTGTAAAACACCGGGTTGATAATAGAACCGATGATTATCCTACACGTGGTGCCAATACTGGGTATCGTAAAAATTTTAGCGCCAGAAATACTAACACAGGCAGCAGAGATAACAGAGGTGGTAACAGACCGGGCGGGGATAATAGAACTGGCGGTGCTGGAGGGGGTAACAGACCTGGAGGAGACAACAGGAATAACAATAACAGAAACTTTAAAAAGAGGTTTTAATACAAATATTTTTTAAATAAAAATAACTCCAAAGGTTTTATAACTGATTCAATTTATTTCCCTGATTCATTAAATTGAGTCAGGGTTTTTTCTTTAAATTAGTTACTTTCATTTAAAATATTTTTCACTTTAGCATTTTTATTATGAGTTCATTTGAAGTTAGAGGAGGAAAAAAACTCTTTGGAGAAATAACACCACAAGGAGCCAAAAACGAGTCGTTACAAATTATCTCGGCCGTATTACTTACTGCAGAAAAAGTAACTATTACCAATATTCCAGATATTATTGATGTAAATCTTTTGATTGAATTATTGGGAGAAATGAAGGTAAAAATTGACCGTATAAGCAGGGACACCTGTGTATTTAAGGCAGATGATGTAGATGTTGATTATTTAAATAGCGAGGCTTACCACAAAAAAAGTGGTAAGCTTAGAGGCTCTGTAATGCTTGCCGGGCCAATGTTAGCCCGTTTTAAAAAAGCTTATATACCAAAACCCGGAGGAGATAAAATTGGCCGAAGAAGATTGGATACGCATATAATTGGGTTTGAAAAATTAGGTGCAGGTTTTAAATATAATCCAGATGGTTTTTTTTATCTGGCAGCCAATCAATTAAAAGGTGCCAATATAGTACTGGATGAACCAAGCGTAACTGGTACCGCCAATATTTTAATGGCGGCTGTAATGGCAAAAGGTACCACCACCATTTACAATGCAGCCTGCGAACCCTACCTGCAACAATTATGCAGAATGCTTAACCGGATGGGAGCAAAAATTAGCGGTATTTCCAGCAATTTATTAAGCATTGAAGGAGTAGATTATTTGGGAGGCACGGAGCATAAAATGTTGCCAGATATGATTGAAGTAGGTAGTTTTATTGGTCTTGCGGCAATGACGCAGGGCGATATCACCATTAAAAATGCAGGGCTGGAAAACTTAGGCGTTATTCCTGAAAAGTTTCAACAATTGGGAATTAAAATGAATTTTATAGGTGATGATATCCATATTCCTTCACAGGAATTGTATGAAATTCAAAAATACATGGATGGCGGAATATTAACAATTTATGACCATCCGTGGCCAGGCTTTACGCCAGATTTACTGAGCATTGTTTTGGTTACTGCTATTCAGGCTAAAGGAAGTTTACTTATTCATCAAAAAATGTTTGAGAGCCGCTTATTTTTTGTAGATAAATTAATTGAAATGGGTGCACAAGTAATATTGTGCGATCCGCATAGAGCTGTAGTTGTAGGCTTGGAAAGAGCGCAGCAATTACGCGGCATAACGATGAGCAGTCCTGATATCAGGGCTGGTGTGGCTTTATTAATTGCAGCCTTAAGTGCCGAAGGAAAAAGTGTAATCCAGAATATTGAGCAAATCGACAGGGGATATCAAAATATTGATGTGAGGCTGCAACAATTAGGTGCAGATATAAAAAGAATTAATTAGCAGGTAACACGAATTTTAAATACACATTAAAACCTGATTAAACGGAAAACCGAAATTTTTTAAAAACTAGTTTTCTTTTCTTTTCTTTGCTAATGGCTATCCCCAACAAAATCATCATCATCACAGCCCCTTCAGGCGCAGGTAAAACATCCATTACCCTACATTTAATGCGCACATTTCCCCAATTGGCTTTTTCTATTTCTGCTGCCACAAGGCTGGCAAGAGGCGTAGAAAAAAATGGGATTGATTATCATTTTATAAGCATGGATGAATTTAAACAAAAAATACAGCACCACGAATTTGCAGAATGGGAAATGGTGTACGAAGGGAAATATTATGGTACTTTAAAAAGCGAACTACAAAAAATTTGGGACGAAGGAAAAATTCCGATACTTGATATTGATGTAAAAGGTGCCATACATGTAAGACAACAATATCCCGATTCGTCAATCACTCTTTTTATTGTTCCTCCTTCTGTAGCAGAATTAAAAGCCCGTTTAGAAAGCCGTGGCACAGAAAATACTGAATCATTGGCCGCAAGAATTAATAAAGCAGCTTATGAAATTTCATTTAAAGATCAGTTTGATAAACAGATTTTAAACGATAATCTTAACAATGCCTGTAATGAAGCAGAAGGAATTATAAAAACCTTTATTGCCCTTTAAATTTATTTAGCTGAATAAATCAATCATCTTTATTATTTTTACTTTATGGACTGGATACAACCGCTGGCTATAATTATATCATTGCTCCTGATTGGCTTTTTTTCGGGAATAGAAATTGCTTTTGTATCTGCCAATAAGCTTTCAATAGAATTAAGAAAAAAACAGAATACCTACAGCGGTAAAGTTTGGGGAGAATACGCTGATAGACCCGCCAAATTTATAGGTACCACTTTAATTGGTGTAAACGTAGTGTTGGTAATTTATGGTTTGTTCGTAGGTCAGTTATTATCTCCGTTATGGGATTTTGTTAAGTCAAAATTATCGCCGTCCCTTGCTGATTATGTTTATTATGTCAAATTATTTTTTGAAACCTGCCTGGCAACAGCAATCGTACTTTTTATTGAATTTGTTTTTAAAGCAATTTTTAGGGCTACAAGCGAACGTGTTTTAAGCAATAGTTTTATCGCTTACATCGTCCAGTTTTTTTTCGGTGCATTCGCAGCAGTTTCTGCTTTTTTTGTTGAAGTTGCAGAATGGATACTGAAGTATATTTTCAATGTGCGCCTTAATGAAAAAAAAGAGGCATTCACTAAAATAGATCTGGAACATTTTATTCAGCAAAGTAAAAATCATGATGAAGAGGATGCAAGCGAAATAAACAAGGAACTATTTGAAAATGCATTATCTCTCAGTGAAAAAAAAATCAGGGAATGCCTGATCCCCCGCAAAGAAATAGAAGGAGTTGATATTTCGACCAACATTGAAGAAGTGAAAAGTATTTTCATTTCTACCCAATTAAGTAAACTGGTAGTTTTTGAAGAAAATATTGATAATATCCTGGGGTATATTCATCAGTTGGATATGTTTAAAAATCCCTTAGATATAAATTCTATATTGCTACCCATCCCAGCAATTCCTGAAAGCATGAGTGCGCCAGACCTGATGAGTAAATTTAGTAAAGAAAGAAAAAGTATTGCATGGGTTGTAGATGAATTTGGTGGCACTGCTGGTATTGTAACCATGGAAGATTTACTGGAAGAAATTTTTGGAGATATTCCTGATGAACATGATACAGAAGAGTTTGTAGAAAAGCAACTGGCAACAAATGAATTTATTTTTAGTGGCAGATTGGAACTTGATTACATCACTGAAAAATATAAGCTGGATTTCCCTGATAGTAAGGAAACAGAAACACTTAGTGGTTTTATTATTCAGAACCGCGATGAAATTCCCAAACAAAAAGAAACCTTTACCGTTGGTAATTACCAATTTGATATTTTAAATGTTAGCGACACAAGGATTGAAACGGTGAAGCTAAAAGTATTGAAGTAATGCCATTTACTAAAAGTGAGTTATTGGGACAGTATTCTTTTACCAGCTCTTTAATTTACCCTTTGAAATATTCACTATTCAAGTGACCACACAATTAAAACAATCACGTTAGCAAATCTAAAAGCACCCCAATAGCCGTAAAAGTAAAAGTGTGCAATACACCACGGCGAATAGGTTACCAATAATGTTGTACATAGCTACTTACCCCACCACACACACAATAAAAAAATTTAATTAATAGCCAGATTTTGTATACAAAATCTGGCTATTAATTAAATCACTCATAAAAATAGAGACGCTATGCATTTAAAGATTTGGTTTCTCCACTTTACTTACTACCCTTAATTTTCTTAAAATTTTTCTATTTTCTCTACGATGCGTTAGTTTAAAAGCCAATGCATAAATAGTGGGTAAAATAAGTAACGTAAGGATAGTAGAAGTAATTAACCCGCCTATAACTACAATAGCCAAGGGTTTCTGTGTTTCGCTTCCTATACCGGTGGAAATGGCTGCTGGCAGCAATCCAATCATTGCCATCAAAGCTGTCATTACAACAGGCCGTACCCTTGATATAACACCTTGTCTGATGGATTCATCCAAGTTCATTTTAGCATCCAAATTTTTCCTGAAAACACTTATAAGGATCACCCCATTTTGAATACAAACCCCAAACAATGCGATAAAACCAATACCGGCACTTATGCTAAAATTAATGCCTGTAATATGTAGTGCTAAAATGCCACCAATTAATGCAAATGGAACGTTTAAAATTGTTAGTACCGCATCTTTTACATTACCATAAGTGATAAATAAAATCAAGAATATTACTAACAAACAGATAGGTACAACTTTTGCCAATGTAGCAGAAGCTCTTTGCTGGTTTTCAAATTCACCATTCCAGGACATTTTATATCCTTCTGGTAAACTAAAAGCATTTGCTACCTTTTCCTGTGCCTCATCTACAGTGCCACCAAGGTCTCTTCCCCGTATAGAAAATTTTACTGTTATATATCTACTGTTATTATCTCTATAAATAAAAGCCGGCCCTGTAAGCGTCTTTATATCGGCTATTTCTTTTAAAGGAACTCTTTCGCCGCCGGATGTAGGCATCATTAAGTTCTCTACTTCTTCTTGTGTTTTTCTAAATTCTTCTTTGTAACGTATTCTAATATCAAATTTCCTTTCTCCTTCATATAATTGGGTGGCTGCTTTACCACCCAAAGCCATTTCAATAATGGAATTGGCATCCCCTGTGGTAACACCAAACATGGCCATTTTTTGCTGGTTAAGTTCTATCCGAAATTCAGGCTGGCCAAGGTTTCTTATTACACCAAGATCTTCTACTCCTTTAATATTTTTAAGTATTTTCATTACTTTGGTGGCACTACTATCCAGCACATTAAAGTCTGCTCCAAATATTTTTACAGCCAATGCAGCAGGCACACCTGCTACAGCTTCTGCAACATTATCTCTAATTGGTTGTGAATAATTAAATACAATGCCAGGATACTGTTGTAATTTTTTATCCATTTCACCTGCGAGCTCATCCGAAGTACGTTTTACTTTCCAATCTTTTTCCTGAAATAAATCTACTGCAATTTGTACATTAAAAAATCCCTTTGGATCAGTTCCGTCATTGGTACGACCAACCTGTGTTAGTGTATGCCTTACTTCAGGAAAAGTTTCAATTACTTTATTCAATTTCTGAGCGATACTATCCGCTTCATTAAGCGAAACACTTCTGGGTAATTCGGCCGTTACCCAAAGTGCACCTTCATTTAATTGTGGTAAAAATTCACTTCCTAAAAATTTAAAAGAAGTAAAACTTAACAGCATAAAAGCAAATGCAATTACTACACTTAGTTTTTGATTAGTGTAAACAATGTCGAATAATTTACCAACTCCTTTTTCAAAAAAAAGCACAATTGGGTTGTGCTTTTCCCGTACATTTTTCCGCAATAATACACTTGATAAGGCAGGCACTAATGTTAAAGTGAAAATTAAAGCCCCCAATAATGCAAACCCTAAAGTGTACGCCAATGGCGAAAACATTTTACCTTCTACTTTTTGAAATGCAAAAATTGGAATTAAACAAGTAATAATTATTAACTTGGAGAAGAATATAGACTTTCCCATTTCTACCCCTTTGCTTTTAAATAAGCCCAATTTTGCAAGCTTATTAAACTTCTCCATCCCCACCTCTTTAGCTTTATAGTCCAGTGCTACAAATAAGCCCTCTACCATAACAACAGCACCATCTATAATAATTCCAAAATCAATTGCACCCATAGAAAGCAGGTTGGCATTCATCCCTTTAATGCGCATACAAATAAAAGCGAACAAAAGTGACAAAGGAATAATAATGCTAACAGTAACGGTGGTACGCCAATCGGCCATAAATAACATTACAATTAATGTTACCAATAATATACCTTCTATTAAATTATGAATAACGGTTTCCTGTGCAAAGTCCATTAACGTTGTGCGATCATAAAATGGAATAATTTTTACTCCTTTGGGTAGTATAGTTTTATTAAGTTCGGCAATTTTTGTATGTACCCTTTCAAGCACTTCACTTGGATTTTCGCCTTTTCGCATAACAATAATACCTTCAATCTGATTGGTTTTATTATCCAATGCTACTGTTCCCAATCTTGGCTTACTGGATTCTATAACGTTTGCTACATTTTTAACCAGCAACGGAACACCGTTTATTTTTGTAATGATAATATTATTTATTTCGCCTACATCATTTAACACTCCAATACCACGTACAACATATGCCTGGCCATTTCGCTCAATTACATCTCCGCCAACATTAATATTACTTTTGTTTACGGCGGTATAAACATCTAATGCGGTAAGGTTATATTTAATTAGCAAATCCGGGTTAACGCTTACTTCAAATATTTTTTCTTCGCCACCAAAACTATTTACATCTGCAATGCCAGCCACACTCTTAAACTGTCTATCAAGCACCCAATCCTGCAAGGCTGTTAAATCTCTTATAGATGCAGTTTTACTTTGCAAAATATATCGATAAATTTCACCAGTTGGCCCATATGGTGGCTGTACTTCTGGCCTAACACCGTCTGGCAGGTCGGCATTAATAATTCTGCTCATTACCTGTTGCCTTGCAAATGCATCATCTACATCATCATCAAAAATCATGGTAATATAGCTCAACCCAAAAGAAGAATTGGTTCTAAGATTTATTTTTTTTTGAACTGAATTTAACTCAACCTCCAATGGTATAGTGATAAATTTTTCTACCTCTTCTGCACTTCTACCCGGCCATTGCGAAATAATAATTATTTGCGTATTGGTTACATCAGGAAACGTTTCTATTGGTGTGGCTTTATAACTAAAAATGCCAATTATAGAAATAGCCAACGTTAAAAAAAAGACAAAGTACCGGTGCCTTAATGAAAAATGTATAATGCCTTTGATAAAGTTATTCATCAGAAATAATTAATTAATTGAAACTTTTTTTATATTAGTTTTCTGCTAGCGCCTTAAAAAATAGCAACTCATTTTTTGAAATAACTTTTTCTCCTGCGCTGATACCAGAACTAATGTAAGTTTTATCACCAATTGTTTTTATGATATTAATAACCCTTAATTCGAGGTTACATTTATCATGGTAAATAACAACGTAATTTTTGCCGTAATCACTTATAAAAGCGGTGCTGGGTATGGCTATTGCATTTTTTTTTCCTTTGTTTTGTACTACTACATTGGCAAACATTTCTGGTTTTAGGGATTGGTCTTCATTTTGTAATCTTATTCTGATTTTCATCACTTTGCTATCAGATTCTAATATTTGATTTATTTTATCTACTACACCTGTAAATACACGTGCAGGATAAGCTAGCGTTGTTACGCCCACTTTTTGACCTTCTTTTATTTTTGCAATATCACTTTCATATACGTTGGCTAAAACCCATACCTCACTTATATCTCCAATTGAAAACATATTGTCAGTATTATCTCCGCGAATGAATGCGCCTTCATTTATTTTCTTCTCCAATACATATCCACTTCTGGGAGCTACTACAGTGTAAGTGCCCTGTGCTGAAGTATTACCGCCACCGTTAATATTTATTTGTGTTCTTAACTTTGATTCACTGTTTAATGCTTTCTGGAAATTCTGGTTTGATTCAGCATATTCTCTTTCACTTGCAATACCATTTTGAAACAAGGAGGCTGTATTTTCCATTTGTCTTTTCGCAATGGCAACGTCATTAACCGCAGAAGAAATATCGCTATAGTTACCTGCAACATCGGCACTTTTTATAACAGCAAGCGTTTGCCCTTTTACTACTTTGTCTCCCTGAGAAACTTTTACATGCATAACTTTACCACTGCTAAATGCAAAAACTTTTACCACCCTGCTATCACTAAAACTAATTTCGCCGGATAATTTTAATTCATCATCTATTGAAGATAAAATAGCCGAATCAATTTGAACAAATTTTTCCATGGAGTCGGTAATACATATTTTTGGAGTTGTCTCAACCTCGATATTTTTTTTTTCTTTACAGGAAAAAAGAATATAAGTGAAACAAAAGATTGCAGCAAATGCAGTAGTAATTTTCATTTTAAAGAAAGGATTTTTGGCGGGTTAATTTAGGTTAATGATATCTGTACCAACTGCATAATTCAAATCTTCAATTGCATGAATAAGGCCGTTGTGTTGCTCTACCAGTTTTAATTTATTGTCCTTGTAAGCATCCATAAAATCAATAAACTCTAACAGACTCATTTGACGTTCTTCATAACTTTTAAGCATGTTGGCAAATAGAGCATCATATTGCTGGGAAAAATCTAACTGCTGGCGATTGTTGACTCCCTTGTAAAATAGGAATTTAGTAACAGCTGATTGAATATCATTTTTAATTTTTGCATAGGTTTGATCAGCAATGGCTTGTTGCTGCTGAATCGTAAATTTAGCAGCGGCAATATTTCCCTGATTGCGATTAAAAATATTTAATGGCAACGAAACGGCTATTCCCACATAGTTGGGCGCATAACTGCTTCGCTGATCAAATTCGCTACCCACACTTATGTCAGCCTTTGCAAGTGCCTTTTGATAAATAAGGTTATGATTTTGCAGCGTTACAGATGTTTGCGCAATTTTAGCATCGGGTCTGCTAAATAATGCTAACTGAATTAAACTGTCAGTATTTGGAATTGTAGCAGTTGTTAATACCCCAAATTTATATTCAAGACTGGGCGCAATAAATTTTGTTTCATTATTATTCAGTAATAATTTTATTTCGCTTTGTAATGGAATTAATTGAGCATCTGCATTAACCAATTCATTTTGCAAACTAAATAGCAATGCCTTTATCCGTAAATTATCTTTTACAGAAACGTTACCTATTTGAAGTTGTAAATCCATTCCTCTAATCAACTTAGTAACTTCTTCAATTTCTTTTATATAAACCTTTTTAATTTTAACTAAATGATTCACCTCAAGCAAATCATTTTGAAGAACGTAGCGGAGCGTTCGCAACAAATCATCAAACTGTTGTTGCGAAATAGTAACATTATCAGTAGCAATTTGTACAGCTTTATTTCTTTTTCCTGCAGTTCTAATGAGTTGCATTATCTGTACATAAAAAGTTCCCGTTTCTTTCTGGTGATTAAAAAAACCGCCTTGTTGATCATACAAATTTTGATCTGTACTCAAAACAGGATTATCCCATAGTTTTGCCTGATGTATTAAAGCCTTGTTAACATCAATATTGTATTTGCTGGCGAGCAATGATAAATTATTTTGTAAAAAAATTTTTTCTGCTGCCGGAAATGATATTTGTATTGTGTCTATACCTGATTGTGCATGTACAGTACGTGTGAAAAAAAAAAGGAAAATAAAAAAGAAAAATATTTTTTTTTGCATTGGTTAGAAAAACTTTATAAATTAAGCTACAAAGATAGCCAGGGCTCCGTTAAGCGCCTATTAACAATAGTTAACGAAGGGTTAAGCACAGTTGCAATTGGTTTTAATCTATCTTTCTGCATATTGTTTTACAACCCTATTTTTGCAATAATGAATGTGGTAATAAATATAAGTTCGGTTTCTAAATTTTCCTTTTTTGAAAAAAGGAGTTTTGTATCCGACTATATTTTAAATATTGTTAGTACACATCCGGAGCACAGCTTTTTTTTTATAAGCGATGGTACAGAAAATATAATTTTAACTGCTCCCAATTGTAGTATTATTTATGATAGTCACAAACAGGTAAATATCTTATTTTGGAAAATTTGGTACCGGTACAAATTACCTACACTTTTAAAAAAATACAAAGCCAATGTTTTTATTAATCTTGATAGCATTTGTTCATTAAAAACGACTATCCCGCAATGCTTATTGCTGCCCGATATTTCCTTTGTGCAACATCTTTCCTTATTCAAAAAAAGTGTAACTGCTTCCTTATCGAAAGCTGCAATGATTATCACTTTTTCTCAATCTGCAAAAAATGATATTTGTGCCCAATACTATAAAACGCCACCAGAAAAAATTAAAGTAATGTACACTGGTCTTGATACTCGATTTTTGGCCGTCGAATGGGAAGAAAAGGAAAGAACAAGAGAAAAATATACCGAAGCAAAAGAGTACTTTTTATATCCCGGCGAAATAACGATTGAAAATAACCTGATAAACTTATTAAAAGCATTTTCTTTTTTTAAAAAAAGACAAAAAAGCAATATGCAATTAATAATTGCTACAAAAAACATTGCTACCAATAACGCTTTTATTGAAAGTTTAAAAACGTATAAATATAGAAACGAAGTAAAAATAATAACGCAACTTTCAGATCAAGAATTGATTGCCATCACAGCTGCTGCCTATGCGTTGGTAGTTACTACGCAACAAAATGGTAGTTATGCTTCAATAGTACAAGCCATGCATTGCGGTGTACCTGTTATTGTTAATAATTCGGTATTGATGACAGAAATTTGTGGGGAGGCCGCCTTATTTACAGATGCGTTAATTTTTGAAAACATTGCTGATAAAATGATGTTGGTTTTTAAAGATGAAAATAAACGCAACCAACTAATTACATCGGGTAAAAAACAGGCAGCCTTATTTACGCTAACAGAAACCAGGCAATTATTTTGGCAAAACATTGTAAAATGTGCTAATGCAACGGCGTAAACACTACCTCAAACACTTTATCTTTACTTACTTAATTTACAAACGCCAAGGCAAATAATTAATAATAAATATTGCATGAACAAGTCCACAATAAAAATAGATGTTTTATTAGATCCCAATAAAATTCCTGAACAAATTACATGGGCTGCAAGTGATAGCACTGCAGATATGGTTCAAAAAGCAAAAGCAATGTGCATTGCGTTTTGGGACGGTGCCGATAAAACGGCCCTCCGAATTGATCTTTGGACAAAAGATATGATGATGGATGAAATGGCCGACTTTTATTACCAAATGTTGATGACGATGGCTGACACTTTTAAAAGGGCAACGCAGCAAGAGGAATTAAGTGAGGACATGAAAAAGTTTGCCAAAACTTTTTTTGATAAATTCAGAGCAATGCAATTAAATGAACAGAAGTAATTATTAATCCATATTTAGCAGTTGTTTGGATGTATTAAATAAATTTTTAAGCTGCCGCCTTAACGGGCTTAAGGAAACAGATCGGATATTAAATATAAAAAAAAGTCCTTCGCCCATTGGGTATAAGGCCAACTACTATGAGTCTTGAACAACAAATAATGGCAGAGATGAAAGAAGCCATGAAAGCAAAAAACGAAGGTGTATTGCGCAGCCTTCGTGCAATTAAAGCAGAAATCATTAAAGCAAAAACAGATCCAGGTGCTGGAGGCCAAATTGATGAAGCAACCGAGCAAAAATTTTTACAAAAGATGATGAAGCAGCGCAAGGATTCGCTGGAAATTTTTGAAAAACAAGGACGGGAAGATTTGGCGATAAAAGAAAAAGAAGAAATGAGGGTAATCGAAAGATTTTTACCTAAACAACTTACGTCGGATGAAGTTAAAGAAGCTGTTGCCAATATTATTACACAAACGGGCGCTACCTCCCCTGCAGATTTGGGCAAGGTAATGGGTGCAGCAAGCAAACAATTAGCAGGACTTGCCGATGGAAAAACCATCAGTATTATTGTAAAAGAGCTATTGAGTAAATAAAAAATTACTTTTTGATAGATATCATTTTTGCCATATTAATTTTAATAGCCATTGTTAAAGGCTACAAAAAAGGATTGATTATTGCGATATTCTCTAGCATTGCTTTTATTGTAGGTTTGGCTGCTGCATTAAAATTATCTGCAACCGTTGCCATGTACCTGCAAAATAACGTAGCTATTTCTTCTAAATGGCTACCATTTTTATCTTTTGCTGTGGTATTTATTATAGTGGTTTTATTGATTAACCTAGGGGGTAAACTATTAGAAAAAACTTTTGAAATGGCTCTGATGGGGTGGGCAAATCGTGTTGGAGGAATATTGCTATTTATAAGTTTATATATAATTATATTCAGCATATTTTTATTTTATGCAGTAAAAATAAATTTGTTTGAAGAAGGAACAATTCAATCATCTAAAGTTTATCCATTTGTAAAACCCTGGGGACCTAAAGTAATAAATGCATCTAGTACAATACTCCCAGTGTTTAAGGATATGTTTAATCAACTCAGTAATTATTTTGAAAGCTTAACTATTAAACTTTCTCATTAATTTGAGGCATAGTTTAATTTACTGTAATTTTAATCTGATTCGCTATTTTAGCAGTCAATAAATCTCCCTAATTTTATTATTAGTTCCAACAAATGAGTTACGAAATTAAACAAGACGGAAAATTTAAATATATTGAAGTTGGCGAAGGCGAACCATTATTGCTATTGCATGGATTATTTGGTGCCTTAAGTAATTTTAGGGACCTGATTGAACATTTTAGGCAAAACTACGCTGTAATCGTACCTATATTACCTTTACTTGAACTAGACCTTTTACATACTTCTGTTGGAGGACTTGAGAAATTTGTTTTTAAATTTATTGAACACCGCAACTATACCAACATTAATTTGCTGGGTAATTCATTAGGGGGTCATGTAGCATTGTTACATATTCTTAAACATCCTGAACGCATTAAATCGTTGATATTAACTGGCAGTTCAGGATTATTTGAAAACGGAATGGGAGATACCTACCCTAAACGTGGTGACAGGGATTACATACGTAAAAAGACAGAACTTACTTTTTACAATCCTGCAATGGCAACAGACGACCTGGTAAACGAGGTTTTTGAAATAACAAATAATCGTATTAAAGTTATAAAAATTATTGCCCTTGCTAAAAGTGCCATCCGAAATAACCTTGGAGAAGAATTAAACGAAATAAAACAACCTACCTGCCTTATTTGGGGAAACAATGATAGCATCACACCTCCTTTTGTTGGTAAAGAATTTAACCGCCTTATCCCAAATAGCGAAATACACTTTATTGATAAGTGTGGCCATGCACCGATGATGGAAGTTCCATTTGAATTCAATAAGATTTTAGATACTTTTTTGGCTAAACCAAAAACAACTGCTGCAACACTTTAACATTTTTAATTGCCCTATACTTTAAACTGTTGCAATTCGTTATTGTTTGAAGTATACAATTATACAAATTATGCTTACAGCAGAACTCATCAATGACAATATTCCCCGCCTACAGTTGCAGGATACTGTTGGTAAAGCGCTGCGACTTATCAATGATTATCGAGTAACTCATTTACCGATTACAGTAGAAGATAAATTTTTGGGGCTAATTAGTGAGGATGACCTTTTAGATGCTGATGATGAAAAATTAACCATGGAAGTATTGCAGGAGCATTTTAATCTTTCTTATGTCAAAGAGAATGTACATTTTCTAAATGCAGTAAATTACAGCAATCAATATCAAACATCAATAGTGCCAGTAGTTCAGCAGGGTAATGAACTAGTAGGCGTTATTACGATTGTTGATTTATTAAAAACAATAGGTAATTTTTCAGGTGCCAATGAAATAGGTGGTATCATTGTAATGCAAATGGAACGATCGCAATTTGCTATTTCCGAAATAAGCCGTATTGTAGAAAGCGACGACGCTACTATTTTGCATCTTAATACAATCTTACACCCTGATACAGGTTTATTAACTGTTACACTTCATTTAAATAAAAAAGAAACCACCGCCATAGTTGCTGCTTTTGAAAGATATGAGTATGATGTTATTTATAATTTTACAGATGAAAAATTTGAAGATAATATTGGTACCAATTACCGGCATTTAATGAACTATTTGGATATTTAAACCCTAATTTTACCTGTATTAAATTTAATCCCCGATACATATAATTTGTATTTTAATTAGGCGCTTGCCATTATTTCCTTCAGAAATCCCTCTTTTAATTTTTTTACTAATGTATGTTGTTTTTAATACCAATAAAAAATCATTTTGTTATAATGGTGTATTAAAATATTTTTATTCCATTAAATCAATTCTCAATAAAAATTTCGCTTTTAATAGTTACGCTAAAACAGTTTATTTTTACACTGACAGTATTAATGTTTTTAATATGCACAATAAATTTCTAGATTATCTCTTTAAAAAACAGGTCAATTATAACCCTTATATTCTTCATATTGTGGCCATTAGAAATAAAAATCTTTAAAAATGAAAATAGCAATCTATAGCAGGGGCATAGAAAATGACCAGCATAAAGATATCGTGGCATTTATGGAAGAGTTAAATACTTACAATGTAGAAGCTGTTTTTTTTCAGGATTTTTTTAACCAGTTTTATTCTGCAGTTAACATGAAAGGAAAATATTCCACCTTTAATGCCGCAGAAGATTTAGATGACAGTATTGATTTTATGATTAGCCTTGGAGGTGATGGCACATTATTAGATACTGTAACTTTTATTAAGGATAAGGGAATTCCTGTACTAGGCATTAATTATGGCAGACTTGGTTTTTTGGCAACCATTGGTAAAGAAGACCTCAATTCCGCCATTAAAGCATTGGTTCAAAGAACGTATGTTTTAGATAAACGAACCCTTATTCATTTAGATGCAGATCTTCCTTTATTTGGCAATACTCCTTTTGGATTGAACGAATTTGCTATTCACAAAAAAGATTCCTCTTCTATGATAAAAATTCATACTTATTTAAATGGTGAATTTTTAAATACTTATTGGGCAGATGGGTTAATCGTTGCAACACCAACAGGTTCTACAGGTTATTCACTCAGCTGCAATGGACCAGTTGTTTTTCCTGATAGTGGCAATTTTGTAATAACACCTGTAGCACCGCATAACCTCAATATTCGCCCCATTGTAGTACCGGATAACAATATTATTTCTTTTGAAATTGAAAGCAGAAGTGATGGCTTTTTATGTAGCATGGATAGTCGTAGAGAATTAGTTCCTAAAGAGGTGCAGCTCGCTGTTAAAAAAGAAAAATTTAGAATGAACCTGATTAGATTAAATGAAAATAATTTTTTGCAAACATTACGAAATAAACTCTCCTGGGGTCTTGATAAACGCAATTAAACCACCGTGCTATCGTTAATGATCCTTTAAATAAATAGTTCTTATGTAATGGGTAAATACCTCCTTAACTTATTTATTACAAAACAATTCTTTACTTTGCAATTATGAAAAAGAGTCTCCTTACCGTATCATTACTATTTACTATACTTTCTGGAATAATTGCTCAAACTGATTATGGTACTGTTCAGGAAGGGGAATTGGGTTTTACAGCCGGAATTGCGCATTATTTTGGTGACCTTAATACCAGAGCAAGACTTAATCGTTTTAAGCCGGCATTGGGTATTTTTTATAGAAAACAATTTAATAACTACCTAGCAATGCGTGTAAGTGCACACTATGCTCAATTAGGGTATAGTGATATTTACAGCAAAAATAGTTATCAAAATACCAGAAACCTTAGTTTTAACACTGATATTCTCGAGTTTGCAGTACATGGTGATTTCAATTTTTTTAAATTTGTTCCCGGAGATGCTGATTTTTCATTTACTCCTTATGTAACAATTGGTTTGGGCGTGTTTAGTTATAACCCCTATGCCTACTTAAATGGTAAAAAAGTATTTTTAAGGCCTCTTGGAACGGAAGGGCAAAATACAGGGTATGTTGGTGCAGATGGCAAAGTTAGAAAACCGTATGGCAGTATGGCAGTATGCGTTCCAATTGGTTTGGGAATAAAATACAGTATTTCAAAGAGCCTGAATCTTTCCGTTCAAATAGCACAGCGCCTTACTACTACAGATTATATAGATGATGTAAGTATGACTTATGTAGGAATAGATAAATTTCCTCCTATAAATGGACAACCATCAACAGCTGGTATTTTACAAGATAGAAGTGCAGAAAAAGGCGTGCCCATAGGTAATGAGGGAATTCAAAGAGGATGGAGCAAACAAAAAGATCAATACCTGATTGTAGAAATAGGGTTATCTTTTAATATAACTGGTTACAAATGTCCATCTGCTAAATAAATTTTTAGTTAAATAGTAGGTAGCCGGATTTAGTTCCGGCTTTTTTATTTGATACATGTAGAATCTGTTAACATTTGCTTAAAACGCTTATTGCAACTAAATTTTATTACTTTTGCAGCCCTTAGTTGGACCCTGTGGGTGATATTAATTTATTATGAGTTTGAAGGATACAATCAATATGCAAAAGCTGCCTCGTCACATTGCCATTATAATGGATGGTAATGGAAGGTGGGCAAAAGAAAAAGGAGAAGATCGCCTTTTTGGGCATTTGCATGGTGTTGAAAGCGTTCGCAATATTGTAGAAGGTTGTGCACAATTAGGTATTGAGTATCTTACCCTTTACGCTTTTAGTACTGAAAATTGGGACAGGCCTGCATCCGAAGTAACAGGGTTAATGGAATTATTGGTAGATACTATCCGCAAAGAAGTACCAACACTTAACAAGAATAATATTAAACTTCACGCCATTGGAGATATGAGTATGTTACCTGAAAATGCAAAAAAAGCATTGCAGGAAGCATTTGATGAAACAGCCTGCAATACAGGGCTTAACCTTATAATGGCATTAAGTTACAGCAGCCGTTGGGAATTAATGGCCGCGGTAAAACAAATTGCGACTGCCGTAAAAAAAGGCACACTGCAACCTGAGTCTATTACACAAGATACTTTACAAAAGTACCTTTCTACCAGTGAGTTTCCCGATCCGGAATTAATGATTAGGACGAGTGGAGAATACCGGATTAGTAATTTTTTGTTGTACCAACTAGCCTATGCAGAGTTATATTTTACCAATACCCGCTGGCCTGATTTTAGAAAAGATAATTTATATGAAGCCATTATAGATTTTCAAAACAGGGAACGGAGATTTGGTAAAACAGGCGACCAAGTGCAGGAAGAAATTCCAATTTTATAGTTTTAAATTGTTTTTCACCTTAGTAATTACCTTAACTTTTAACAATAGAGACACTATCAAATGAATTAACATCACAAGTATTTAAAAAAGTAGCGGTATAAAATACCGATTAAAAACTCTTCAAATCATCTTTTTTAAGATGTACAAAAGGGTGGATTGTTTAACAAATAGTTTTCATAATAGCAAGTAATTTGCCGTTTAGTAAAAAATCAATTGATGCATAGGATTTACCAAAATTTTCTGTTTTTAGTAATTACAGTTTTTATAGGCAATACAGCAGTTGCTCAAATTATCCCGGATACTACACATCCGATTTCTGTTAATCCAGAATTAATGGAAATTTTAAACTCAAAAACACCCAAACCATATACCCTCGCTGGTATTACAGTTACAGGCAATAAAGGTTTTGATGGTAACCTTATTATATCTATTTCAGGACTTGCAGTTGGTGATAAAGTTCAACTTCCGGGAACAGATGCTTTTAGTAAAGCCATTACAAAACTTTGGAAACAAAATCTTATCGCAGATGTTGAAATATTTTTTACCAAATTGATTGGTAAAGATCTTTATTTGGAAATTGCTATCACTGAAAGACCGAGGTTATCAGATTTTAGATTTACCGGTGTAAAAAAAGGTGAAAAAGATGACCTGGTTACAAAAAGTGGCCTTGTGAAAGATAGGGTGGTAACAGACAATATGAAAATGAGTGCTACTGCCGCTATTCAAAAATTCTTTTCTGATAAAGGATACCGAAACGTAAAAACTGAAGTAAAAGAAGAAAAATCTCCTTCTTCTACAAATGCTGTAATCCTTACATTTAATATCAATAAAGGAAATAAAGTAAAAGTAAATTCAATTAATTTTTCGGGTAACAGCA
Source organism: Ferruginibacter sp. (assembly GCA_025352695.1). Classification (GTDB taxonomy): domain Bacteria; phylum Bacteroidota; class Bacteroidia; order Chitinophagales; family Chitinophagaceae; genus Ferruginibacter. The sequence continues at coordinate 53,620 of JANXSK010000110.1, forward strand.
GTGTTGATGCGCTTATATTAAAAAAGCAAATGAAGGGAACCCACGAGATGACAAGGGTTACGCTGTACCCTCCCAAAAGTACCAGCCCATTTGGCGATAGCAGTACAAGCATTTCTTTTAATAAGTACTTAAAAGATTACGGCTATTTATCTCCTTCAAAAACAAGAATTTATCTTGACCCTTATTTTCGTTTTAAGCTATTTACCTCTGCAAAATTTAATCCGGTAAAGTACGATGAAGATAAAGAGCATATTCTGGACTACTACAATTCTCAAGGTTTTAGGGATGCCAATATTGTAAAAGATGTAAAAGTTCCCAATACACAGGGTAACCTTGATGTGTATGTAAAAGTTAATGAAGGCCATAAATATTATTTTGGAGATATGGTTTGGAGAGGAAATACAAAGTATTCAGATTCCATTCTAAACATGTTTTTAGGTATCAGAAAAGGAGATATCTACAACCTGGAATTATTGAATAAAAAACTAGGAAAACAATTATCCGCAGAGGGTGGAGACATTGGTAGTTTATACATGGATGATGGCTATCTATTTTTTAAAGTAGATCCAATTGAAACATCCGTTTACAATGATACCATTAACTTCGAAATCCGGATGCAGGAAGGTCCTCAGGCTACTATTGGAAAAGTTGAAATTTCAGGTAATGAAAAAACAAAAGACTACGTTGTTCGTCGGGAGTTAAGAACAATTCCAGGAGAAAAATTTAGCCGTCAGGATATTATCCGTACGCAAAGAGAGCTCGGCCAGTTAGGCTTTTTTAATCCGGAAAAAATCACTCCAAATGTAGTACCGCATACCGAAGATGGAACGGTTGATATTGGCTGGGGAGTAGAAGAAAAATCAAATGACCAGTTAGAACTTTCAGCAGGTTTTGGTGGTGGTATTGGTTTAACAGGTACTCTAGGAATTACCTTCAATAATTTCTCTATCAATAACATTTTTAATAAAAAAACATGGGATCCCTTACCATCCGGTAGCGGTCAAAAGTTAAGTGCCAGAATTCAATCAAATGGTCGGGCTTACAGATCTTATAATTTATCTTTTACAGAACCTTGGTTAGGAGGTAAAAAACGCAACTCCTTTTCGGTAAGTATTTTTAATACAAAATATGCAAATGCTTACAATGCCTATGGACAATATTGCAGAACCTGCGGTGATAGTTCTTATTTAAAAACCACCGGGTTTAGTGTTGCATTGGGTAAGCAATTAAAATGGCCGGATGATTACTTTTCTTTAATTACTTCTTTTAATATTCAGCAATACAAGCTAAAGAATTATGCTAATATTTTTAAAGGTATCAGCAATGGAACTTCAACCAATATCAGTTTAAAAATAGCTTTGGCACGTAGCGCAACGCAGGGCAACCCAATTTTTCCAACGGGAGGATCTAATTTTGTACTTAGTGGCCAGTTTACACTGCCTTACTCAGCACTTGGCATTACCAACCCTACCGACAATCCATACAGGCTTCCAGAATTTCATAAATGGCGGTTTAATGGAGATTATTATGTACCAATTGGCATTGCTCGTGGTGCAGATAAAAACAAACAATTTATTTTAAAGGCCTCCGCTAAATATGGATTTATTGGCAGATATAACTCAGCGCTTCAAATATCTCCATTTGAACGCTTTCAGTTAGGGGATGCTGGTTTAAGTAACAATTTCGCTATTCTGGGATATGATATTATCGCACATCGAGGTTACCCGGTTTATTCAAGTTCTAATCCAAAAGTAAATCCGGATAATGTTACCCCTTCTGAATTTTTTACAATATTTAATAAATATACAGTTGAGTTAAGATATCCATTCAGTACTAACCCAAGTAGCACAATCTATGGTCTTGCATTTTTTGAAGCAGCTAACGGCTGGTACAACTTTCAAGATTACAATCCATTTAAATTACGTCGTTCTGTTGGTGTAGGTATGCGTTTCTTTTTGCCTATGTTTGGCTTGCTAGGTTTTGATTATGGTCTTGGTATTGACAGAATTCAAGCAGGGCAGCCAATAAAAAATGCATTTAAGTTTACCTTTATGCTTGGCCAGGAGCCTGAATAAAAATGGTTCGCTACTTTATTTGTTTATCATTTAATTTGCAAACAAAAATATTAAAATGAAAAAGATATTACCCATAGTATGTTGCTTGTTGCTTTTTTCTTTTGTTGCTATAGCGCAACGATACGCAGTTATAGATTCTAAATACATTCTGGAAAAATTACCAGAATACAAAGAATCTCAAACCAAATTAGACCAGTTTAGCGCTCAATGGCAACAGGAAATCGAAAAGAAACAAGCTGATCTTGATAAAATGTATAAAGATTATGATGCTGAACAGGTTATGTTGGCTGATAATCTTAAAAAGAAAAGAGAAGATGAATTGTTTAATAAAGAAAAGGAAGTTAGAGACTTACAAAAAAAACGTTTTGGATTTGAAGGCGACCTTTTTAAAAAAAGACAGGAGCTAATAAAGCCCATACAGGATAAGGTTTACGTGGCTATCCAAAAACTGGCAGTAGATAAATCTTATGATTTTATTTTAGATAAAAGTGAAGGAATTACCGTTATATTTGCCGACCCAAAACTTGATAAAAGCGATGATGTTCTAAAATTTTTGGGTGTTAAATAAATCACAATCAAACATTGGCATGCAGCCAATGCCACAAAAAAACAAACTATAAATAAACAAGTAAACATTTAAAACAACAATGAAAAAATTATTCGCAGTAGTTGTATTTGGTGTGTCAATTTTAGGATTGAACAATACAGCTTTTTCACAAACTAAGATCGGCTATATTAATACCGAAGAACTTATTGGAGTAATGCCCGAAGCTGAAAAAGCAACAAGTCAGTTGCAGGATTACCAGGCCGCTTTACAACAGCAGGGTAATGATTATATGACGGAGTTACAGGAAAAAGATAGCCTTTTTGGAAAAGACTCTGCAAAATTATCTCCCGCAGCAAAAGAATTAAGAAGAACAGGCCTAATTGAATTGTATCAAAAAGTACAAGGATGGAGAGAAGTAATGCAACAAAAACTGCAGGAAAAACAACAGGAATTATTAGTTCCCATTCGTAACAAAGCATTAGAAACTATAAAAATTGTAGCTAAAGAAAGTGGTTTCACTTATATCTTGGATCAAAACAGCGTAATTGTTGGCCCTCCGGGAGACGATATTTTATCTTTAGTTAAAAAGAAATTGAATATTAAGGATACGCCGCCAAAAACACAGGGTGCAGCTAAGCCAGCAATTAAATAAAGATTTTTATCAAAAATAAGAAAGCCATCCTACAAACGGGATGGCTTTCTTATTTTTGATAAATGACAAAAGGCCCCATTGGAGTATTTGATAGTGGTTACGGTGGTTTAACTGTGTTAAAAGAAATAGCAGTCAAACTTCCGGAGTACGATTATATTTATTTAGGAGATAACGCAAGAGCTCCATATGGGCCCCGTAGTTTTGAAACCATATATCAATACACCCTACAATGTGTAGAATGGTTTTTTAAACAAGGCTGTCCGTTGGTAATATTGGCTTGTAACACCGCATCTGCAAAGGCTTTGCGAAGTATTCAGCAAATTAATCTTCCAACAATAGATCCTGCTAAGAGAGTATTGGGCGTTATCAGACCCACATCTGAAATCATTGGCAAATTCACACATTCAAATAAAGTTGGTGTACTGGGTACTGCCGGCACAATTCAGTCTTTGTCTTACCCAATTGAAATTGAAAAATTTTATCCTGATATTACCGTGTATCAGCAAGCTTGTCCAATGTGGGTACCACTTGTCGAAAACAATGAGTATACCTCCGAAGGAGCTGATTACTTTATAAATAAATACCTGCAACAAATACTTTCTCAATCAAACGACATAGATACATTGCTATTGGCCTGTACACATTACCCATTGCTTATTGATAAAATTAAAGGCTTTATACCAGCAAATATTACCGTATTGTCCCAGGGCAAAATAGTTGCTAACAGCCTATTAAATTATTTAGAAAGACATCAAGAAATAGCGGAGCTCTGCACAAAAAATGGTCAATCTACCTTTTATACTACCGATTCAACTGAAGATTTTGATCAAAAAGCATCCATTTTTTATGGAAAACCAGTTAGGTCAATACATTTAATATTATAGCAATAAAAAAAATTACAATCAACAATCTCAAGTGACAATTTTCCCTTACCTTCGCCGTCCTTTCACAAGCAGCAGGGATGGTGCCCTGATGAATGTTGATTTAACAGTTTTAGTAAATAATTTTTGTAAAAGGAAAAACTTAATACAATGCCAGGTAAAAAAAGAACATACCAACCACATGTACGCAGAAGAAAACATGTACATGGATTTCGTCAGCGCATGCAAACTGCTAATGGCCGTAAGGTGTTAGCTAGTCGCCGCAAAAAAGGTCGTACAAAATTGACTGTTTCTGATGAACGTTTCGGTAAAAAATAGAATCTCCATCCCTTGCGGTAACCTGGAGTATCAAAATATAAGCTTTCCTTTTGGAGAGCTTTTTTTATTTTTGTTATGTTGCAAAACCAAATACGATATACACTTGGCAAAGAAGAGCGCCTTAAAAGCAGGAAGATAATCGAGCTTTTGTTTAAAGAAGGCAAATCATTTTCTAATTTCCCTTTTAGGGTTGTTTGGAAATACCTGCCACAGGAAAGCAATATTATTTTACAAGCTGGCTTTACAGTAAGCAGCAAACATTTTAAGAAAGCTGTAGATAGAAATCGGACTCGTCGCCTGATGAAAGAAGCGTACCGGTTACAAAAGAATGGGCTACAACAAAACCTTGGGCATAGTAATAAAAGATTGGGCATTTTTTTTATTTATGTTGGAAAAGAAATACCCGATTACGCTTTGGTTTTTGAAAAGATTGCTGTCATCATTGGGCGGTTACAAAAAATAGTGAATGAAAAAAGTTCAACAAATAGTTAGCTTTCCTTTTATTGCTTTAATAAAACTATACCAATGGATCATTTCTCCATGGCTGGGAGGCAGATGCCGTTACACCCCAACCTGCTCGCAATATAGCATTGAAGCCTTAAAAAAATACGGCCCAATAAAAGGCCTTTGGCTTACAGGTAAAAGAATTTTACGTTGCAGCCCCTGGGGCGGTCACGGGCATGATCCTGTCCCATAAAAAAGCTGCAACAAAATGTTGCAGCCGCATATCAATGATGAGATCAATTTATTTATTAGCAGCAACAAACCTTTCTGCCGCTTTATTCCAGCTAACTACATTCCAAAATGCAGCTAAATAATCAGCCCTTTTATTTTGGTACTTTAAATAGTATGCATGCTCCCATACATCACAACCTAAAACAGGTGCCCCTTTTACTTCTGCTACATCCATTAATGGATTATCCTGGTTAGGTGTAGAAGAAATTTCCAGTTTACCATCTTTAACAATCAGCCATGCCCAGCCACTACCAAAACGACTAATACCTGCTGCTGCAAATTTTTCTTTAAATGTATCAAAAGAACCGAATGCAGCTACAATAGCATCAGCCAAAGCGCCGGTAGGCGTTCCCCCTGTATTAGGTGCAAGACTTTCCCAAAAGAAACTATGGTTCCAATGACCACCGCCATTGTTGCGCACCGCAGCATTAATTGTTCCAGCTACTGATACCAATTCTTCGATAGTTTTACTTTCGTTAGGAGTACCAGCAATAGCTTTATTTAAGTTATCTACATATGCCTGGTGATGTTTTCCATGATGTATTTGCATGGTTAATGTGTCAATATTTGGCTCTAATGCATCGTATGCAAAAGGTAATGCCGGTAGTGTAAATGCCATAGTGTTTTTTATTTATTGATTGATTATATAATTACTGATTTATTATACAAATTTAAAGGGCTTCTGTTAAGTTGACAAATACAATGCCGTATACTATTTTAATAAACCATTATGAAAGTTTGACATGATTATTGCTAATATTATTTTTCATTATAAAAAATCTATGCTTAAATCTTTTTTATTAATGCTTATAAGCCTGACTACTGTGCATTGTTTTTCCCAACCCAAAGAAAACAAAGACAGTACTTTAAAAACGAGCGACACTCGGTATATTGCTAAAATTGTACCCACCACTCCCCCTTTAAACATTAGCACACTAAAAGTATATCCCAATCCAGCTAAAAATAAAATAACACTAAGTGTTACAGGGTTTGAACCTGGTATGACAGTAGTAAAAATTACCGATGCCAAAGGAAAAATTTGGAGAGCAGATGACCGGTTGCTGACAAATGGAACCGAAGAAATAACTATGTTCCTTCTTTTACAACCTGGTATTTATTTTATCTCTGTTAGTGAGAAAAATAAAGTGTTAAAGAAAAAACTAATTATACTTTAATCTTTCTTCACAATATATTGATATCGGCAAATATCCTTATTCTATCATTATGTGGTATTAACGCCTTGCCTTAAAAAAATCTTTCATCAGTTGTGCACATTCCTCTTGTAAAATACCATTTACCACTATTGTTTTTGGATGAAAGGGCGAGGTTGTTCCGGCCACTTTTTTATACCCGTTTTTGTCATCTTCTGCACCATACACAATGCGCCCAATCTTACTCCAATATAAAGCACCACTGCACATCAGGCAAGGTTGCACAGTTACATACATAGTTGCCTCCGGCAAATATTTACTACCTAAAAAATTGAATGCAGCGGTAAGTGCAATTATTTCTGCATGCGCCGTACTATCAGTTAATTTTTCTACCTGGTTGCAGCCCCTTGCAATAATGCGTTCATTCATAACAATTACTGCACCTACTGGTACCTCATCTTCATCAAAAGCCCTCTGTGCTTCTTTAAGCGCTTGTTTTATATAGTGTTCGTCTGTCATACAAGTTTTATTACCTTGCTGCAAATTTAATTGTTATGTCAGTCATAAATGATCTTTTAAAAATGCGGGCATATTTTGAAACCGGTGTTACTAAAGCCTATTTTTTTAGAAAAGAGAAACTGAATAAACTAAAAGAAACCGTTATAAAGTACCAGCAGTCAATACAGGATGCTTTGTACAAAGACCTTAAAAAAAGTCCGGAAGAATCCTGGGTAACGGAAACAGGTTTCTTATTATCAGAAATTTCGCATACACTAAAACATTTAAAACAATGGATGGAGCCTGATAGTGTAAGTACCAACTTACTAAATATTCCCTCTAAAAGTTACATCGCTAAAGAACCATTAGGCACCGTATTGATTATTGGCCCATGGAACTATCCGTTGCAATTATTATTTACCCCTTTGGCGGGGGCTATCGCAGCAGGTAATTGCGTAGTATTGAAAGCTTCAGAATTTGCACCTTCAACTACAGCCATAATGAAACAAATAATTGCTGAAACTTTTGAAAATAAATATATTTTATTTATTGAAGGAGATGGAGCCACAGTAATACCAGACATGATGAACAACTTTGTATTTGACCATGTTTTTTATACTGGCAGCACTACTGTGGGGAAGATAATTTACCAGATGGCGGCTAAAAATTTAGTGCCGGTAACATTGGAATTGGGTGGAAAAAGTCCCTGCATTGTGGAAGAGGATGCCAATATAGCAGTAGCGGCTAAACGTATTGCAATGGCCAAGTTTTCAAACGCAGGGCAAATGTGTGTAACGCCGGATTATGTGTTGGTGCATGCATCACAAAAGGAAGCACTTGTTGTTGCAATTAAAAAAGCCCTGTGGCAGTTTTTTGGTGACGAGGCAAAAGATAGTTATGATTATGGGCGCATTATAAACGAAAAGCAATTTGACCGCTTGCTAAATTATTTGCAGCAAGGTACTATTATTGCTGGTGGTAAAACCGACAAAACACAATTGTATATTGAACCTACTTTGATAGAAAATATATCACTGGGTTCTTCCATTATGAAAGACGAAATATTCGGTCCGATATTACCCATTCTATCTTTTACAACCATGCAAGAGGCAGCGGCTATCATTGCCCATAATCCAAACCCACTGGCATTGTATATATTTACTTCCAGCAGTAAAAAAGAAAAGGAATGGATCAATGCTATCCCTTTTGGTGGAGGTTGTGTAAACAATGTGGCATTGCATTTAATCAATCATGCATTGCCTTTTGGTGGTAGGGGTTTTAGTGGTACCGGCAGCTACCACGGCAAATTTTCTTTTGAAACATTTAGTCATAAAAAAGGCATTCTAAAAACACCAACCTGGTTTGACCCCAAAGCAAAATACCCAAGCTACAAAGGAAAATTGAAGCTTTTTAAATGGCTCGTGAAATGAAACAGTTACAACAAATAACAAAAGCAATTGTAGTATGCATCACTATTATAACAGTTTACACCGTGTATGTAAACAAAAATTCTAGCAACATGACCACAAGGCAAAAACTATTAAAAGCATTTTATCCTGCATTGATGTGGATCACAAAAATAGCAGGTTCCAATACTGTTAATTTAAAAAATGAATCTATACAACCACCGATTTCTTTCTACTCTTTGCAATCAACTTTAAGTGATGGCAGCACATTTGACTTCGCTGGCTTAAAAGGTAAAAAAGTAATGCTGGTGAATACAGCATCAGACTGCGGCTACACAGATCAATATGCTGAGCTTGAAAAGCTATCCCAACAATATAAAGGCCAACTAACAATACTTGCTTTTCCTGCAAATGATTTTAAAGACCAGGAAAAAGGAAATGATGCTACGATTGCATCTTTTTGCAAAAAAAATTATGGTGTTACATTTCCTATAATGGCAAAAAGCTCCGTTATTAAATCTGCTAATCAAAATACTATTTTCAATTGGTTAACCAACAGTGGCAGCAATGGCTGGAACAATAAAGTGCCATTCTGGAATTTTTCTAAGTACCTGGTTAATGAAAAAGGTATGCTGGTTAATTATTTTGATCCGGGAATTTCTCCTTTAGCTAAAGAAGTAATAAATGCTGTAGCCAGAAATTAATTTAAAAAATAAAATATTATGCATATCCATTGCCTCCAACATATTTCTTTTGAAAACCCTGGCTACATAAAAGTTTGGGCTCAGCAAAATCATCATAATATCACCTATACTTATTTTTTTGAAGATAATTTTGTATTGCCAGATTTAAAAAATATTGATGCCTTGATAATTATGGGCGGCAATATGAATGTTGATGAAGAAGAAAAATTTCGCTGGCTGAGAAAAGAAAAAAAGTTAATAAAAGCTGCCATCAATGCTCGTAAAAAAGTAATTGGCATTTGCCTCGGTGCTCAATTAATTGCAGCCGCCCTTGGCTGCAATGTATACCCGGGAAGCCAAAAAGAGATTGGCTTTTACCCTGTTCAATTTACAGATGGGGCACTAAATCATCCATTATTTAATCACTTTAAAAATCTTTACACCGTTTTTCATTGGCATGGCGACACTTTTGATTTACCTGCCAATGCACAACTAATTGCATCATCTGCCATCTGTAAACACCAGGCCTTTTTAATTGGCAACAATGTAATGGGTTTTCAATTTCATTTTGAAATGAACGAAACAATTATAAATGATATGATAAAGCATGATGGACACGAACTGGAAGAAGATGGAAAATACATTCAATCACAGCAACAACTAAGCAAGGGGTATCAGCATCTTAAACAGAATCAAAAAGATATTTTTACTTTGTTAGATAAATTTTTTGCATGAAACAATTGACTTTTATTTTAATGGAGGGCATATTTAGTTTATGCAGGCTTGCCCCAAATGATCCAATACCAACCTGGGCATTGTCATCCAATTTTTATACAATTTCAAAAACCGACGATGAACTTTCTGTAGTTTGTGAAAGCCAATATGTTCCGGCAGAAATTAAACAAGATGGTAACTGGCGTTCACTAAAAATAGCATCGGTGCTGGATTTGTCGCTAACTGGCATTACTGCAAAATTTTCTACTGCCCTTGCAAATGCAGGGGTAAACCTTTGTGTAATTGCCACCTATGAAACAGATTATATTTTTGTAAAACAAGAAAAATTACAAACAGCCATTACTGCTTTACAAAACGCAGCATTCATAGTGCAACAGTAAAAAAGTAAAATCAGTCATAAGCACATCATTGGAACAATCAGTATAAAACTAATATTGCTGGCTCATTTATTTAATACGTTTTCGTTGATGCGGAAAGAAGGAAATTTTAGGTATAAATATTATTGGAGCTATATTACCTGCTACGCTTATTTGTTAATTCAGTGCGTACCATTCACCACCCTTCAAAAAGTTTGGTATTTAGTTTCTGTTGCAGTCTTTATTAAACTAATTTTTAAAGCTAATTTATATGTTTACAAAAGCAGTTATTGAAAAACATTTTAATGCCAAAAAAACGAGCGCCTGCTATTAATTACTATTGGAACATTGGCTATTTTACTAGTACTTATAATTCTATTTTACCTTAAAAAAAACTGGTACAGTGGGATTATAATCCCATCTTAATCAAATAAAGTAGTCGCTTTTATCAAAAATAATGCACTTATTATACAGGACATTTTTCGTGATAGTTAATTAATTCAATCGGGGTTTTTTCAAACTGGTAGCCTGCGTATTTAGTTACAATTTCATTGAGCACGGCATCTATTTCTTCTACAGTTGTTAAAGTTACCAGCTGGTACCGGTAT
>JANXSK010000002.1 GCA_025352695.1 Ferruginibacter sp.
TATAAAACGCTCGATGAGGTAAGTGAATTTATAACCGAAGCAATAAAGTCATTAAATGCAGACAAGATAAAAAGTACTTGTGGATTTCCATATATCTTCTCAGGAATAAATTGGACTAAGTAAAATTTATATTTGGTATTATACCACCTTTGAATATACCTGGAATAAACATCCAGAAGCCTCCTATTCATCCAAAGATAAAATTGAGTTTTCTATTGCAATAAAAAATACTGGAAAAATGGATGGCGATGAAGTAATACAAGCCTACTTTGAATTTCCTGAAGTTGAGGGAATGCCTCTAAAAGAATTAAAAGCTTTTAAAAAAGTTACTATTAAAAAAAATAACACTTCAACAGTTACGTTAAGCATTCCTGTTAGTGAATTACAAAAGTGGGATTTCATTAATAATTGCTGGAAATTATACTCAGGCAATTATAAAATTTGTTTAGGAAAAAATGCCAATGATTATTTATTAAAAAAAAGTTTTACTATAAAGTAATATAATAGTTTTTAAAATGATGCTGTAAAAATAAGCCTGTTTTTTTATGCTGATTAATTACAAGTATCAACTTTCAATTTTATCTTTTAAGGGGATGTCTATTAACATAATACACCCTTTTCCAAGTGCAGATTCAACTATAAAATTTCCTGAAAACAACTCGGCTCTTCTTTTTATATTGGCTAATCCAATACCCGATTTTACTGTAGCAACATCAAATCCTACACCATTATCTGCTATGCTCATTTTTAATTTGTTATTACAAATGATTAAATCAACTTCAATTAAAGTGGCTTTTGCATATTTCAGAATATTTTTTAATTGCTCCTGCAAAATCCGATAAAGATTAAGTTGAATTTCAAGACTCATTGGATACTTTTTAACTGCACTATCAAAATGTACAACCATTTCATATTTGCCTTCAACATTAAAATTATCAAACAAAGTTTTAAATGCTTCTTCTAAAGTAGTATCATTAAAAAAAGCAGGGGCAAGGCGATGAGAAATATTTCGTATTTCATCTAATGCCATAATAATATATTGCTCACATTTATCAAACCATTGAAAACTAGCTGGATCGAGTGCTCCCTTCATCATTCCCAGGGTAAGTTTACTTGCTACTAATAACTGGCAAACATTGTCATGCAGCTCACTGCCAATTTCATACCGCTCATCTTCCTGTGTTTTAATAATGGCTTTTATAATTGTGTGTTCATTTTTATTTTTTTCAGTCACGTCAACAGCCATAACAGACCTGAATTTTTTATCGTTGATAACAATCTGGTTGCTCGAAATTTCAACTTCCATCCGCTCTCCCGATTTTTTAAAATGTATCGTTTTTGATCTATGGATTTTATCATCATCTATTTTAACTTTTTTGATAAAATCTTTTATACTTGCTATTTCTTCATCCGACTTAATATCCAAAATAGTCATATTTAAAAACTCTTGCCTGGTATAACCATAATTTTCAATCGCAGCATTATTTACCTGAACAAACTTAAAAGTATCCTTATCATACACCCACATGGGCTGAGGGCTTAAATAAAATAAATCACTATACCGTTTTTCAGATTTTTGAAGTTCTAAAAGTGTTTTTTTTCTTTCAATAGCGTATAAAATACTTTTATATAGGGCTGCGGAGTTTAAATCATCTTTAATCAAATAATCTAAAATACCCTGGGCTATAGATTTAATACTAAAATCAATATCAGCATACCCAGTTAAAATAATAATCGGGCAGTCTAACGCTACCAGAAACATTTTATCAATTAATTGCTGACCATTTTCATCAGGTAAAGTAAGATCCAAAAAAATTACATCAAACAGGTTATTTTTATCAGACAAAACAGTGGCAGCCTGCTTAAAACTTCCCACATTTATAATGTGTGGTTCAATAATTTTTTCTACTAAATAATCTTCAATTAAAACAACATCACCAGGATTATCTTCTACAACCAATATTTTAAATTTCCTTTTGTCTTTTATCATTTTATGATATAATTATTTTTAAGAAACTATATTCAGTTTCAATTTTTTATTTTAGCAAACTCCAGATTCATTGTAAAAAAGTACCCTATGGCAGTAATTCAATTCAATTAATACTTTCCAATTATTTTTAACAATTTTTCTCGTTTGTAAGATAAAATATTTAAGGTTGATTAAAAAAATAGTTTTGATACTTTACTAACAATATAATCTAGTATAGAAATAAAGAATTTAGAGTATAGTAATATCATCAAAAATCTAGATAATCACATTTATCCAATTTTAAATCCAACTAAACAAAAGCAGAAAAATAATCGATTTTATAAATTGCGCAGATTGTTTTTATGCTTCTTTCAGTTATACCTCAACACATTGAAATAACTATTTCGATTTTTTAATGTGCTCAATTTCATAGCATGTAAAAAGCAAGTATAAATATAGAGCCAAATAAAGAGCATAAAAATCCGCTTCCAATTGCTAACCAAGGGTAGCTTAAGAATGATGTGCTAAAGTATTCTACATATTTTAAAAGCCGAACCAAAGACAAAATGGAAAAACCTACTCTACCAAAGTAGAAGTAGGTTATAAATTAATTAATGTAATTTCAATTCATTTGTATCAGTTACAAACATCCGGGTACTTTCTGTGTATTCACCCCCATTAGGATCCTTATATATTAAATCTAGATAAAACGCCTTGAAGCCCGAGTCAGGAAATGACTCCGCTACTTTTATGCTGGATTTATTTTTTGCTCCCAGGTTTTTGCCCGTCCAGGTAGCTTTTGTAAAAACCATATTATCGGAAGTAGCCGACCAAAGCACGGCATCAACCAAAATGGCGGATGTTGTTTTAACTACAAGGTTTACTTTTTTGTTTAGGGTGCTTGTGCTCCAGCTACAGGCCGGGTAAGGCTTGTGGTTAAGTGTAAGGCCAAAAAAAGCACTCAACCCTTCAAAGGCCGATTTCCCGTCGCCCAAATTATGTCCTACGTTTGGCACATAATGAATCATATTTCTTCCAGGAATACTGTCGTAATAATTTTTAATGGCATCTATTACCCAGTACTCATCATTGGTGCCTATAAAAATCATTTTGGGCATCGTAAGTTTTTTTCTATAAGAATAGGGGTCTATCATTTCGTTGAGTGCAGTACCATCTGCTGTATTTGCTCCTTGCGGTATACCCAGCTTCACATAATCTTCAATCTGTATGCTGTATTCATTCCATGCTTTCATTTGGTATTCCAGGTTTACTGACATATTCAGTACATCAATAACCATCGGGCCAATAGCCGCTACCCGCTTATCATTTGCACCGGTGAGCCAGGTTGTCCAGCCACGTTTAGATGCGCCTGATACTACAAACCGATTGATGGGATGATGAAGGTTTTGTTTTGAAAATTGTTGTATGGCATCCATAGCTCTTACTGCGCTTTTAACCATAGGGAAAAGTAATGGCCACGAATAATCATGATCATTTTTAAATTGGTGAAGAGTATAAGAAATTAATGCATCTTCAGTAAGATCGTCAAATAAGGGTTGATTGGGGGTTTGTCTTAACACCGCAACAATTGCCTTATCCTTGGTGGCGAGGGCACTAATCTTTTTTACAAAATCATCGTCTTGTCCGTTCCATTCTGGAAGGCCATCTTTAACCGCACCTCCGGTAACAAATAATAAAGCACCATCGTATTTATTTTCTTTTGGTACCAATATCGTTAGTTGGTGTGTCCAGGTAAATTGCCTCCATTTTTGGGAAGTAAGCACCAGGCCATAAGCTGTTACTTCACCTATTTTATAACTGTCTTTTACCTCCCAGTGAAAAGTGGTGTCTCCATTATGAAGATAATGCTGAAGGGCAGTGGCAGGTGTAATTTTTTCACCCTGTTGCGATTGTGCGGAAGTGGAAATAGCAAACTGCAAAGCAATAACTGCAATTGCGTAAAACAACATTTTCTTCATAATTTTTTATTTAAAATTGGTGTTAGTTTATTTCTTTAAATACAATAAATTTTATCATTTATTTGTACCCGTAGCTGCCGGACTTTCTGCAATCAATTTAAGGGCTTCATTCATATAAATTTCTCCCGTCATTTCGCCAAGACTGGTTCTGCTCACATATTCATATCTTTTAAAACTATTAAAATCTACTTTGGTAAGCATGTATCCAAAAGCATCATTGGTAAGGCCAAACAAAAACGGGTTAGTGGTTTTCATGTGGCGTTTTACATAATACCCAATATTAGGTAAGGCTTCACCAGGTATAGTTAAAACCTGTGCTGTGCCTATATTTAATAAGTTCAATTGAGTAGATGCAACATTTGGGTTGGCATTTTTTTGTTTCAAAGGAGAATGTTCTAAAATAAATTTCATCATTTCAGATTCAATCGGAAAGTTTATGGTACGAGCGGTGCAATATAAAACAGGATCTTTCTGTTCTTCGGCACCTGTTACTATTCGCAAGGCTTCATCAGCCAGTAAATTTCCGATACGAATACACTCATTCCAATCATTAGCTTCCTTGCCATTATCCCTCCGGTTATCCGCTGTTACCATTCCCCCCTGTGCACCATTCATAAAAAGAGCGATGCCGCCAGCCTTTTCTTCAATGCGTTGGTAAAAAGGTCCGCAAAGATCAGGACTTAAGACACCTTGCCCCGAACCAATCACTTCAGGATGTATTGCATAATTAACCAGCGTAGCAATGGCCTTACCTTTATTGCTACCCGATGTGGCTATGGCCTGAATTATTCCGCAACGGGGATCATATAATTGATCGGCATAATAATTATAAGCAATTTTTCCTTTGGCTTCGCCTACAGCAATTTTTAAAGATGCAGGCGCTAGATTTTTTAAAGCCTCGTTTACCGCATCAGCTATTTGTTGGGTACACCAATCAAGATAATGCAAATCGGCATTGCTTTTACCCGTTTCATCAGGAAAAGCGTAGGCATCGGGTGCGCTGTGGGTATGGGTACAGCCTATTAAAATATTTTCGGGTGCAATGCCTTTTATCAAAGCCCTGGATTTATTACCCAGTATAGACGACCAGCCCAGGTTGTCTACATTTACAATGGCAATACGTGTATCTCCTTTTTCCAATACAAGCACCCTTGCATATAAATCACCTTGCTTTTTAGTAGAAGGGTTGGGTGTGCCAATGCCACCCGAAACAGGCAACAAAGGATTTGGAGTAATGACTTTAACGGCGGCTGCAGCTTTAAATATTTGTGCATAGCTGTTATAGCCCTGTATTAAAATCAAAATAAACAGATAGGATATTAATTTTCTTTTCATATACATACATATTTTATAGAGGTATTTTACCAACGCATCCTATCGAACGATAACAACAATCTAAATTTTAAAACCATAATACTTACCATGGTTTGCCTGTTCCCTGAATAATCCATGGCTTAGACCAAGGGCTATTTTTAGCACCATCTGCACCAAAGTTGGAGTACTGGGTAGTTTCTAATAATGCATTTGCGGCGGCAACATTAGTACCATTAAGATTTCTTTCATCCAACTGATAATAAAATCTTACAGGCAATTCTTTTGCTACGGTTCGGCCCTGCACGCCATGCAATTCCGGAAAGCCGGTTCTCCTCCAGTCAAACCAGGCTTCTGTAGCTTCAGACCAGCTTGCAATCCATTTTTGCTGTATAATTTGTTTCAGTGTGCCATCAAAAACTACTTCAGGCTGGGCAATATAATTGGCTGCTTCAGCCCCTATCCCCCATGCTGCAAATGAGGCCTCTATGCCTGCGCTATAGTGAGATTGGGCATCTCCGGCATTCCAGCCCTTTACGGCAGTTGCTTCAGCTAAAATAAAATGCACTTCAGCAGCCGTCATCAATTTTACTTTGATACCACTTTTTGCGTTAGCAAAATTTGAATTTACCCATGATACATGAGGGTTATGAGAAGCCTGGTTTAAATCTGGACTTAAATTATAAGCTTGCGGTCCGGCTAATGCTACAGGGAGGCCAACATAGTTTACATCCTGATCAATATCGCTTACCGTTAATCCTTTAGCCGATAAAACATCGTTGGATAAATAACGTACTTTCCTGTTTTCTCCAGCCACAATGGTGTCTTTTATCAAGTCTGTTCCCGCAGGTAAACCTGCTTTTACCATTAAAAATGTTTCCACTTTATTTGCAAAAACAGCAATCCTTGGATCGTGCAATGACTCTAAGGCTTTTACAAAAGTGTTGCACATTTTTATTCTTCTATAATTGCTGCTATCAGAATTGTAAGTAGCATTTGAAGGCCACGAATCGGCATCGCTATTGCCAGGAAAACTCATCGTTGCATCATCTGCCGCTGTAGAGATAATGGGATACTGAGTTGGGTTGTTTACCATTTTTTCTATGCCAGCTTTGGCAACCGCCGGTAATTTTTCAGATATTCTCATGTAATACCTTAATGCCAATGAATTGGCCAGTTTCCGCCATTTTGATGCATCTCCTCCGTAATAAACATCTGCTGCATCAACTGTGCCTTTATATTCACTTTGAGGTTTTGATAACAGCGTATTAGCAGACTCAAGATCGGCCAATATACCTTCATAAATTTTTTGTTGCGGATCAAATACAGGAAAAGTAGTTGCCTGGCTACCTTCATCACCTTTCAATGCCTGAGAATAAGGTGCATCACCCCACAAGTCGGTTATTAAACCAAAAATCATTGATTTCATCACCAATGATATGCCCTGGTGCAATTCATATTTTAAGGATACAGCTTTGTTGAAAACAAATTGATTGTTGCGCAAAATATCATAATAACCCGACCAGCTATTACTGCCACTCCAGTTGTATTCATTGTGGCCACCACCCCATCCATCGAGTTGGGTATGCTGCATTACACCAGCAATATCTCCGTAACCAAGGGCGACAAAGGCTTGCCCTGATTGTGTTAATACAGTAGACAATACAAGGTTTGGATTTACTGTTGCCGGGTCTGCTCCGTTGGGGTTTTCATTCATCTTTACTAAGCTTTTGGTACAAGAAAAAATAGCAGCTGACAAAAGCACCATAAACGCTATCAATATTTTATTTTTCATGATCATTCGGTATTTGTATGGCTTAAAAAATTACATTTAGTTTTATACCCACCGGTATTGACCATGGGGTTACATTATACCTTTCGATACCTTGTTTAAACTGTACGCCGCCCTGAGTACCAGTGGTAGGCTGATAGGCATTTTCAGGATCAATGGCAATTTTGGCTGCCGTCCACAACATAATATTTCTACTATACACCGAAAGGCTGGCATCCTGCACTTTTAGCAATTTGGCAATTTTGGCTGGCAATGAATAAGATAAAGATACTTCTCTTAATTTAAGGTAAGAAGCGTCAAAGAGCCATGGTTGGGCAAAGGACCATGGATCAGCTGCTGCATAAGGTAAGGGCCTGGTTGTATTTGGATTATTGGGATCATCGCCCAAAACATTCTCTCCCAGGTTTTCGGCATATCCGGTGGGGTTACCTTGTGCATCATAGCCGGTGGCATATACACCCGGTATAAACAGACCACCATAAGGAAGCCTTATACCACTGTATTCAAAAGGAAAGCTGGTATGTTCTGGCGTTGGCCATCCTACACGGGGGAAAACGCCGTCATGTACTTTTATCAATTCATCTGCATGTGCTACAAGGTAATCACGGAGCTCTTTTCCGCTCATAGTACCGGCATTAAAAAACTGTTTAAACTGAGTAGACGCCCTGCCATCCTCCATTCCATACCGGTAGGTTTGCGAAATAAATTTACCGCCGTTTCTCCAGTCAACCGTCATATTTAATGCCCAGTTTTTATATGTAAAAGAAGTTTGTACGCCTAAAATAAATTTTGGGTTAAAATTTCCTATTTTATTTCTGGTATTTGCTGCTTCTATAGCTACCCATTTTGCTCCCCCATCCTCTGAACCTAGTAAGGGATAACCATAATATTTGGATGCCTTATCTGTTACAATACGTACTTCTGGCCCATATATATTTCCTATATCTTCTCCTACATAGGTACGGGCAATGGCTTTGGCATCATCCCAAAAATAAAAGTAAGGCTGTTCAGTAGTAAGTTCCATCACCCTCGTTCTATTACGGGTGTAGTTGGCACTGATATCCCATCTAAAATTTTTTGTAAGAATAGGTGTGCCTCCTAAAGTAAGTTCAACACCACGGCTTCTTAATAAGCCTGCATTAATATTTCTTGAATTATAACCACTTGATGGTGGCAGTTGTGTACTGAATATCTGGTTTTTATTATCTACCCTGTAATACGAACCTGAAAAACGCAATCTGTTATTCAAAAGGGTTAAATCAATTCCCCCTTCATAAGAGGTGGCTATTTCAGGTTTCAGGGTAGGGTTTAATAAAGTGCCAGCGGTTCCTAATCTTGGTACATTGCCCCAGGTACCTGCATTTCCCAATACTGATAATAATTGGTATGGGCTTGCATCATTTCCCACCTGGGCAACGCTACCCCTAAGCTTGATTAAATTAATATTTTTAGAAGTAACACGTGCTATTTCATTTGCTAATACACTTAAAGAAGCAGATGGATAAAAGTAGGGTTGGGCATTGGGAAGTGTGCTGGACCAATCATTACGGCCACTTAAATCCAGATAAATCATATCCTTATATCCAACATTTGCCATTCCGTAAACGCTGTTGACACCTTTTTTATAGGTACTGCTTCCATAGTCAAGGTTTGCAGGAAGAATGTTTTGAATCGTGTACACGCCGGGAACAATTAAACCAGTACCGCCTTTAGTAGCTGTAGTAACAGAACTTCCTTTTTGATAACGAGTATTGGCACCTGCTGATACAGAAACACTGAAGTTACCGACCATTTTTTTATAGGTAGCCAAAAATTCAGCATTGCTTTCCAGGTTTTTTAAATTTATAATACCATAGGCTCCATTGGGATCATCCGTATAGCTATTGGCAATTTTAGTTTCTCTTTGTTCTCCATAATTATCTAAGCCATAACGAAGCATTAAACTTACAGCAGATGTTATTTGCCAGTCGGCTTTAATATTGCCATACAACCTGTCACGTACAAAAGAGTTTTTCACTTCATTGGCTAAAAAATAAGGGTTATTATATGACCCGTTATATTGAGTTCGCTGTTGCAAACCTTCCTGTCCAGGTTCCCAATAACTTTTAAGATCACGTATATCTATATGCGGGGAAACATAATAAGCCCACTGTAAAGGATTGGTTCCTCTTTCGCCGGCAGGGCGATTGTTAGAATTATTGCGGCTAAGATCAATATTGGTGCTTAACCGTAATTTACTGTTTACTTTAAGACTTGAATTGATGTTAAGGGTATTCCGAAAGAGATCTGAATTTGGAATAATTCCCTTGTTATTCATGTTAGCATAAGAGATACGATAATTTACCATCTCTGTATTACCGGCTAATGAAACACCATTGGTTGATGTGATACCAGTTTGTACAAAATTTTTAACATTGTTACCATGAGATACTAAGGGTGTAGCAACTTTATCTCCATTCGCATTAATGGGGCTATTCCATTGCACTGCGGTGTAGCCTTTATCCAGTTCCCCTCCAAAAGTAGCGCCTACATCTTCCTGTATCAAGCCTCCAAATGGATCTGTCAGTGGGTTTCCTGAAACAGTAGCGGGGATAGCCGAAAACTGTCCAGAGCCGAATTTAGTTTGCCAGTTTAAAAATTTATACGGCTTTTCAAAAACTGTGTTTGAAGTAAAAGTTACAGTTGCTTTTTTCAAACCTTTACCGGTTTTAGTAGTAATTAATACAACACCATTACCGGCACGTGAACCATACAAAGCTCCGGCACTTGGCCCCTTTAAAATGGAGACACTTTCAATATCATCCGGATTGATGCCCGAAATAGAATTGCCATAATCTACCCGGTTGTCATTGCCAATCTGGCTTATATTGTTAAGGCTGCTGGCAATGGGTACGCCATCAATTACAAATAATGGCTGATTATCGCTGCTTAATGAAGTGGCACCTCTGATAATCATACTAACCGAAGAACCCGTACCACCGGTTTGATTAATAGTAACCCCGGCTACTTTACCAGATAAAGCATTCAACACATTTTCCTGCGCTACCCTATTCATTTCTTTACCGGCTACTTCTTCTATGGAATACCCTAATGATTTTTTGGCTCGGGTAATACCAAGTGCAGTAACTACCACAGATGATAAATCGGTGGCATTATTCTCAATTGTTACCAATAACTGCGACTTTCCTGCTATTGCTATTTCCACCTCTTTATACCCTACCGAACTGAATACAAGAATGCTATTTGGAGTTTTTACTGTAATAGAAAAATTGCCCTTGTTATCGGTTGTAGTAGCATTTGAAGTACCCTTTTCGGTAACCGTTACACCAGCTACGCCACCTTTGGTATCTCGTACAGTACCCCGTACCGAAAAATCGGATGGGGGCGATTGGGATTTTATTAACCCGTTGGCAGCAGAAAGGTCAGTAGCATACTTATTACTTTTAGCATGCCCGGTATTGGAGAAAGCTATATCCTGTGCAGTTATTGCATAAGAAAGCAGTAACAATGCAACAAAAGGTAATAGCCGGATAATAAACCAGTGTTTTTGCATGAGTGTTCATTTAAGTAGTTAGTAGAAGTTGGAATTGAGTTTATAGTTATTATTGTTTTTCCAGCAACAGGTTTACCGGAATATTTGCATCTGCTTCTACAACGTAAAGGGTTAACCCAATGCTCCATTTCGTGGCAGTAATGTTATTTGTCCAGTAGGGTGTTGACTTATTATCTGCTGCAGTTAGCCTCAGTACTGCATCGTAGACTTCCAATTTCCATTTGCCGGCATTTCCTGCGGTAGGCAGCATCAGTTTGGTACACCCCGTAATAGCATAGCTACTATCTCCTTTAAAAGTATAGGTATTGTTTTGGGTACAAGTTATTAACGGCCCGGATACAGGCAGGTAATCGGTAATATTGTAAATACTGAAGCCTACCGGAAGACTACTTCCAGCAAAATCGATAGGATAGGCCAACACAAGATCTTTCTGTTTCCAGGTGCCTGTGGTGATCCAGCCGGCTTTAATAGAAGAACTGTTTTCAGTAGTTACTTTTTCTTTTTTACAGGATAAAAAAATAAAAGATATTGAAAACAAAAAGATAAAGCCTTTTACAAAAATACTAGTTCTCATAACTATTTGGTTGATTGGGTTAATAAAGTATTGGGCAATATAAAAAATTCAAAAGGAGCGGAGAAATTATAAAGAGAACAAGCTTATTGTTTAATACTCAATAATATAAAAAAATATTTACACTTCCAATGCTGGCTGGATACCTATAAAGTAAGTTCCAGCGAATAAAAAAAAGCTATAAAATATTTTGGTTGATTTATATCACCAAATTTGGATATTTTTATTACCCATAATACTGGGTGTCGAATTTTGAAAGCCTTTCTTTAATTTCTTTACTTACAAAAACAGTTACATGAAAGCAACTTTGTTGGTTATCTATTATTTTATTTTTTGTTGTTGTCTGTATGCGCAACAAACAGATTCAACCTATGCTGAAAGATTAGGATATCCTAAAGGTTCCAAAGTTGTTATTGTACATGTGGATGATGTGGGCATGTCATTCGATTCTAATGAAGGAGCTATAAATGCAATGTCAAAAGGCATTGCTACCAGTTGCAGCGTTATGATGCCTTGCCCATGGGTACCCGCTTACGTTCATTATTTAAAGGAACATCCGCAAACTGATGCTGGTCTCCATCTTACATTAACATCAGAATGGGATAACTACAGATGGCCACCTTTAAGTGGCAAACCAAAAGTGCCTGGGCTGGTTGATAACGAAGGGGCCTTATGGCCAGAAGTGCCTGATGTAATAGCACATGCTTCAGCAGATGAAGTGGAAATAGAAATACGGGCACAAATAGAAAGGGCAAGGCAAATGGGTTTTGAGCCTACCCACATGGATAGCCATATGGGAACTTTATTTGCATCGCCTGCCTATTTGCAGCGCTATGTAAAGCTGGCTATTGAATACCATATACCCGTTATGTTTCCCGCCGGCCATGCTACCATTATTTCTGTGCAATCTAAATTGCCTATAGTACAAATGCAAACGATGAAAGTAATTGGGCAACAATTGTGGAATGCGGGTTTACCAGTGCTTGATGATATTTTTAGCGAAACCGGATGGAACTTACCCAACGGCACATCCGAAACAGATGAGAACCTGCAAAAATTTAAAACACAGAAATACATGGAAGCTTTTGCATCCATAAAACCCGGCATTACTTATTTGATAATGCATTGTACACAGCCTTCAGAAATTTTCAAACACATCTCAGCATCAGGCCCGCAAAGGAAAGGCGACATGCTTGCCATGATGGATCCTGCATTAAAAAAGTATGTAGAAAGCGAACATATAATTTTAGTAACCTGGAAAGA
>JANXSK010000114.1 GCA_025352695.1 Ferruginibacter sp.
CAATCGCCTTGGTATCTACACCTATCATTCTCACATTGTACTTCTCCCAAATGCCAAGTTCCTCGCATTCTATGGCAAGATTAAGTGCAGTTTGTCCGCCCATGGTTGGCAGCACTGCATCAATCTGATGTTCTTTAAGAATTTGTTCAATTGAGACGGCATTAAGCGGCAACAAATAAATATGATCGGCCGTAACCGGATCAGTCATAATGGTAGCAGGATTGCTATTGATGAGGATGACTTTAATACCTTCTTCCCGTAAACTTCTGGCGGCTTGTGTGCCTGAATAATCAAATTCGCAGGCCTGTCCAATAACGATTGGTCCCGAGCCGATAATAAGTACTGATGTAATGGAATTGTCTTTTGGCATAATATAGTGCCTATTGTGTAGGCCTGCAAAAGTAAGGGACTGAGCCGAAAAAATGAAATGAGAAAAATTATAAATTGTTACAGATGAAAATGACAGCGGCAATTTTTAAATAATTATTATACCAGCCAATATTTTTATGGCAACATCCTTGCGTCGCAATCCGTTCATCGGCAGTGCTGCTATTTGGCATTTTATTAACGCCCAGGTAACTCCGAATTAATTATTTATAAACAGCAACTGTCTAAAATTTGCTACACGTATTTATTTAATATTCGACCAAATAACACCATGTCCGTTATATATTTTAAGAAGGATTGGTATTAGTAGTATCTTTTTTACCAAACAAATCACTGATTGTTTTTTCCGCTTCAACAAAATGTTCTTTAAAAGCCTCTGTACCTTTTGTTTTCAATTCATCAAAATAGTCTTTGGCTTTATCAAACGCACCTTCTGCTTCGTCTTTCATTTTATGTGCCTTGTCTTTTAAATCAGCCGCCAGTTTTTCTTTTTCTTCCGGCGTCATGGTCATGTATTTTGCACCGGCTAAAGCAGCAGCAGCGCCCAATAAAAATGTAGCAATGTGTTTTGAATTTACGCTCATGGTAAAAAGTTTTGATGTTGATAATACAATTAAATTTGCCTACTTATTACAAAACATGAATTTACAAAAAGTAGTTACAATATTTATATTTTCCGTATTCTTTATTTCGGTAACAGCCCAAATTTTTCCTGCAAAAAATTATCCACAGGGATATTTTCAATGGCCTTTAATTGCCAAAGTAGGCCTGGCTGCTAATTTTGGAGAATTGAGGCCCAATCATTACCACATGGGGCTGGATTGCAAAACAGATCAAAGAGAAAATGTAACCGTGGTAGCTGCCGCTGATGGCTACGTGGCAAAAATTAAAATAGAGCCTTATGGTTTTGGCAGGTGTATTTACATCAATCATCCAAATGGCTTAACTACGCTATATGCGCATTTAAATGATTTTAATCCGGCACTCGAAAAATACATTACTGCACAGCAATACCAATTACAAAGCTGGAAGGTATTTATTGATATTCCTGCCAATTTATTTCCTGTAAAAAAAGGGCAATTTATTGCGTATAGTGGCAATACAGGAGGCTCTCAGGGTCCACACACGCATTTTGAAATTAGAGATACCAAAACTGATAAAGTTTTAAATCCATTGCTTTTTAGCTTTCCAATAGCAGACAATATACCTCCGGATATTTTGCGTTTAGCCGTGTACGACAGGTGCACCAGCACCTACGAACAAACGCCCAAATTTTACCCGATAAAAAAAGTAAATGGCGTTTACGTAACTACGCCTGCTGTACTTGTTTACAATACCGATAGGGTAAGTTTTGCTATTACAGCGTACGACCGCTATACAGGATCTACCAATAAAAACGGTATTTACCAGGCCGTTTTATCTGATGATGAAAATCCGGTTATTGGTTTTCAGATGGACAGCATCAGCTATGAAGAAACAAGGTATTTAAATGCTCATATTGATTACAAATTACGGAGTACAGGCGGCTCCTTTGTACAACACCTTAGCAGGTTGCCGGGTTATAACAACGGCATTTACAAAGAGGCTACCGGTGATGGCGTGATTGATTTAGAAGATGGCAATGTACACCAAATAAAAATTGAAGTAAAAGATGCCAATGGCAATACAGCTGTTTTAAAATTTGGAATAAAAAGAGGAGCAGCACAAAAAAAACAACCGGTTGCCGATACCGCAGTAACTCATCAGCAAAAAGAATTTTATCCTGGATTTATTAATGTTTTTGAAAACGAAAAGGTGCGTTTTTTTCTACCCGAAACGAGTTTATACGACTCCTTTAGGTTTAAATACAATGAAATAATTCCTACTGCGGGATTTCCCATTTATCAATTACACAATACATCAGTTCCGGTACAAATTATGTTTTCTATAATCATAAAAAATTTAACTGCCACTCATCCAGACAAAATGGTAATGCACCGCTTTGCAAATAATAAAAATGATTATGCCAAAGCCGAAAATGAAAATGGCTGGTTTAAAGCAAGTTTCAGAGAATTTGGTAATTTTCAATTACTGGAAGACACAATACTTCCTAAAATTACACCCGTTGGTTTTAGAGAAGGCATGCATATTGCTAAACTAAACAGACTTGCTTTTGTTGTTACTGACAATACGGAAGAATTAGTAAATTTTATAGCATTACTCGATGGCAAATGGCTTAGGTTTAGTAATAATAAAGGCAAAACTTTTATATATAAATTTGATAAGCATTGTACACCAGGTGTACATGAACTTAAAATAAGTGTTGGAGATTGTGTAGGGAATATAACAGAAAAAATTTATCATTTTACCAGATAAGAAATACAAAAATATAAATACAATAAGATGGCAACATTAACAGAAGGCAAGAAGGCTCCCGTGTTTAAGGGCTTTGATCAAAATGGCAACAAAATTTCTTTAACCGACTTTAAAGGAAAAAAAGTAATTCTATATTTTTATCCCAAAGATGATACACCCGGCTGTACAGCACAAGCTTGCAACCTTCGGGATAATTATACGGTGTTGTTACAAAAAGGATTTACAGTAATTGGTGTTAGCGCCGACCCGGTAAAAGCCCATAAAAAATTTGAAACCAAATACAAATTACCGTTTCCACTAATCGCTGATGAAGACAAGAAAATTGTGGAACAATATGGCGTATGGGGCGAAAAAAAATTCATGGGCAAAACTTATATGGGAATTAACCGTACTACTTTTTTAATTGGCGAAGAAGGTAAAATAAAAAAAATCATCACCAAGCCAGACACAAAAAATCATACAGAAGAAATTTTAGACGCCTGGGCAACCATTGAAGATTAATTTTTTGATGAAAGTAAACTTTTGGCTGGCCGGTATTGCTGCAATAAAATTACGCAGTGCCTCAGTAGCAATGGTATTGGGCAACACCATTTTACCTCCACAATACTAGCAAAGAAACGTTTTTACTGGATAAAAGATGGATGAAACAGGAGTTGTGCCATGTACTGCAATTTGTGCAATATAGTAATACTGGGTTTATTGTAAAATATCTTTGGGGCAAGTATCAGAAATGTATATTATAATATTAAGTTTAAAGTAGCAACAAGCGCTGCGGAGGAATTATAAAACCCAAACTACTTCCCCAAAATCAAACTGGCGTTCGATAGTATCTGTCGTTATTAACTTTCCGTGTTCTGTAACACCAACTATTTGAGTTTTAAAAACAATAGTATCTTTTTTTAGTTTTACCTTTTTGTTCAAACAAAATAAGAGTTGGTTATACACTTTTAACATTTCAATAAATCCATTTTTTTCCAGCCTGTTAACTCTTTTTAAAACTGATACATGCAGCTCCTTTGCTAATGCTACTACATCAAGCTTTTTACCAATTATTTGATAAAGTGAAACCGCATTTTTTAAAGTAGTATTAAATTGAAGTTGGTTAACATTGATGCCAATACCCACTACAGAAAATTTCCAATCTTTGCCATGAAAAATATTTTCTATTAGCACTCCCCCTGCCTTTCTGTCACGCCAAAAAATATCATTTGGCCATTTAATAGTTGTTTCGAAACCAGCATATTTACTAAAAAAATCAAAACACCCCAACGCCACCGCCACAGAAAGTTGAAATTGTTGTGCCGCATTCAGGTTTGGTAACTCTAATACAATACTTAAAGCGATGTTTTCTTTAAAAGATGTTTCCCAATGTTTTCCTCTTTGCCCTTTTCCAGCAGTTTGATGGGAAGAAAAATAAGCATTTCCATGCTTCGACAATCCTGCATGAACTTTTGCCATGGCATAGTTGTTGGTACTGTCAACGGTATTCAAAACAATAAACAAAGGGTTGGTTCTTGGCATAATGCAACGATTGGCAAAGAATTAGTACTTTTGACAACAATTGCAAGCTACAGGCTGGCAATCATAAAACAAAACATTATTACATTCGTCTTAGGATATTATATATGCTAACTCCATGTAAACAGTAATTAAAACAGCATATAATTTGAACAATCTTACATTATTAGCGAACAGAAAAAAAAACACTATCACCCGGCTAACAAAAAACAGTAAAATTTTTAAAGTAATTATTCTTGCTATACAAGAAAAAAAAGGAGAAAATATCTTAAGCCTTGATCTTCGTAAAATACCCGAGGCTGTTGCAGATTTTTTTATTATTTGCGAAGCAAGCAACAATACACAATTAAAAGCTATCGCCGATTTTGTTGAAGTAGATGTAAAAGAAAAATGTGGTGAACCTCCCTATAAACATGAAGGAAAACAAGCACAGCAGTGGATTTTAATTGACTATGTAAATGTAGTTGTACATATTATGTTACCAGAACCACGAAAATTTTACAAGCTCGAAGAAATGTGGAGCGATGCTCCGGTTACCGAACACAATGATTAAGTAATTAACAAAGCTGCCTGCATCCCAGGTAGTAATCAATAAATATTGTAAGCAAGCATTTATGGCAGAAGATAAAAAAACTGTACCGAAGAAGAAATTTAACCCCGATAACATTCCACCAATTGGAGACGATAACCAGCCAAAAAACAAAAACCGTTTTAATATTTACTGGGTGTACGGTCTTGTATTTGCCGGTATTTTAGTTTACAACTTTACCCGAAGCTTTACCAGTGCCGGTGTAGAAACCAATCAGATTAAATTTACTGAGCTGGTAAAACAAGGCGATGTGGAGAGTATAAAAACTATTCGCAACAAAAAAATTGTTAGGGTTTTCATTAAAAAAGATAGTCTTGATAAAAAGACAGACGTTTATAAAGCCCTTTTAGGAAAACAATACGATATTGTTACCAAGGCAATTGGCCCACAATTATTTTTTCCGATAGTAGACGAAAAAACTTTTGCTTCGCAAATGCAGGATTTTTACAAAAAGTATCCTACCATCGGTGAAATTCCAGATTCTCCGGATGATGAAGGTGAATTGTTTGGACAACTTGTTAGTACACTTTTGCCTATTTTATTGATTGGGTTATTGTTTGTAATGATGATGCGTAAGGTTGGCGGACCTGGAGGTGGCAGCGGCGGACCTGGTGGTATTTTCAATATTGGAAAATCAAAAGCTACTTTATTTGATAAAGCATCAAGAGTTAACATCAATTTTGGAGATGTGGCAGGTTTAGATGAAGCCAAAGTAGAAGTAATGGAAATTGTGGATTTCTTAAAAAATCCCAAAAAATATACTGCATTGGGTGGTAAAATTCCAAAAGGAGCTTTGTTAATTGGTCCTCCGGGCACAGGTAAAACGTTACTTGCCAAAGCGGTGGCAGGCGAAGCCCAGGTTCCTTTTTTTAGCCTTAGTGGTAGTGATTTTGTTGAAATGTTTGTGGGTGTTGGTGCCAGCCGTGTAAGAGATTTATTTAAACAGGCACGTGAAAAAGCGCCTTGTATTATTTTTATAGATGAAATTGATGCCATAGGAAGAGCAAGAGGAAAAAATATGATGATGAGCAACGATGAAAGGGAAAACACCCTCAATCAGTTGCTAGTAGAAATGGATGGTTTTGGTACTGATTTGGGTATTATTATTTTAGCAGCTACCAACAGGCCCGATGTATTGGATACAGCACTACTTCGTCCGGGTCGTTTCGATAGGCAAATTACTATCGACAAACCTGATATGGTAGGTAGAGAAGCTATCTTTAAAGTACATCTTACTCCTATTAAAATATCAACTACGTTGGATATTTATAAATTGGCTGAACAAACACCTGGTTTTGCAGGAGCTGATATTGCCAATGTTTGTAACGAAGCGGCTTTAATTGCTGCCCGTAAAAATAAAGAGGCAGTGGATATGAGTGATTTTCAAGATGCGATTGACAGGGTGATTGGTGGCTTAGAAAAGAAAAATAAGATTATTTCTCCGGAAGAAAAAGAAATCATTGCTTACCATGAAGCAGGTCATGCAGTATGTGGCTGGTTTTTGGAACATGCTTATCCTTTGTTAAAAGTAACAGTGGTGCCTCGTGGTTCAGCAGCTTTAGGCTATGCGCAATACACACCTAAAGAACAGTATTTGTACAATACCGATCAACTAATGGATCAAATTTGTATGACACTTGGTGGTAGGGCTAGTGAAGATATTTTCTTCGGAAAAATTAGTACAGGTGCCAGCAACGATTTGCAACAAATTACCAAAATTGCTTACAGTATGATTACTGTGTATGGCATGAATGAGAAAGTGGGCAATATCAGTTACTATGATCCTAACCAGGAAAATACTTTTACCAAACCCTTTAGCGAAGAAACAGGTAAAATGATTGATGAAGAAGTTCGTAAATTAATAAACCAGGCTTATATTAGAACCAAGGAATTATTAACGCTTAAGAAAGGTGACGTAGAATTGCTGGCGAAAGAATTATTGAGAAAAGAAGTATTATTTAAAAGCGATGTGGAAGCATTAATTGGAAAAAGACCTTATGAAGAAAAAAAGGCACTAGATATTAAGCCGGAAGATGTAGTTACAAATGAACCTGAAACTGCAATGCCGGAAGAATTAAAAAATCCGCCCATAATTTAAAATTGTTATGGCTACATCAACAGCAAAAGAAAATATATTAAAAAAAATAAGGCAGGCACTGGTTAATCCGGTGCCTTTACCTTTTCCACTAAGTGAGGGAACCTCTTCTATTTACCAGCCAGCTATTGAGCAACTGGACATAATTTTTGCTGAGACATTTACTCAGTTACAAGGCAAATTTATTTTTTGTATTGACGAAAAAGATTTACAAAACCAGCTTCAGCAATTAATAAAAATTAGGGAGTGGATGAAAATTTATTGTGTTGAAGATAAGTGGAATGCTATTTTTAGTAATACTATAAATCTTGAGAGTTGCGATGCAGCTATTACAGGGTGTGAATATCTTGTTGCAAGAACGGCTAGTATTGTAATGAGTACCGCACAACAAAGTGGCCGTTCCGTAAGCGTATATGCGCCCATACATATTTGTATTGCCTACACCAGCCAATTGGTGTACGATATAAAAGATGCACTGCAATTGGTAAAAGAAAAATACGCAGACAACATCCCTTCTTTAATAACTTTTGCCAGTGGACCAAGTCGTACTGCAGATATTGAAAAAACATTGGTTACGGGCGTTCATGGTCCCAAAGAAGTATATTTGTTTTTGGTAGACAGTGAAAAATAACAATTGTTGAATTGGTCATCATGAGCATAACTTCCCAAAAAAATATCTACTTTCTTTCCGACTTTCATCTTGGCGCACCCAATCCGGTTGCAAGCCTGCAAAGAGAAAAAAGGATTGTACAATTTTTAGACTCTATTAAAAAGGATGCCGAACAGATTTTCATTGTTGGAGATATGTTTGATTTTTGGTTTGAATACAAGCTAGTTGTTCCAAGAGGTTATACAAGGTTGTTGGGCAAATTAGCCGAACTAACTGATGCCGGCATTAAAATACATTTTTTTGTAGGCAATCATGATATGTGGATGAGGAATTACTTTCAAACTGAATTAAATATTTCCGTTTATTTTAAGCCAACTTCTTTTGAATTTAATGGTAAAAAGTTTTTAATAGGCCATGGCGATGGACAAGGCCCCGGTGACCATAGTTATAAATTTTTAAAGAAAATTTTTCGTAACCCTTTATGTCAATGGATATTTGGCATTTTACCGCCTTTCTTTGGTTTGGGTATAGCTAATTATTTTTCAAGAAAAAGTAGGGAACTTGCCGGACAAAAAGTAGAAGTATTTTTAGGCGAAGAAAATGAATGGTTGATTATTTATTGTAAAGAAATGTTGCAAAAAGAACAGTTCAATTATTTTATTTTTGGCCACAGGCATTTGCCCATTGACTTTACTTTAAATGAAAATAGCCGTTATATTAATTTAGGTGAATGGATCAACTACGATAGTTATGCCATATTTAATGGTGAAACAACTGAATTAAAATATTTTAATAAATGACAATTTTTAAAAAGATAGGACTACTTTTTTATTGCAGTACTTTATTGGTTGCTTACACCTTTGGGCAAAGTGATTCATCGTTTACTTATTCTAAAACCATTTCTGGCGAATTCTCTTATTTTACCATCGATAACCTTGAAAATATTTATTTACTTACCAATACCAACCAACTTAAAAAGCTAAGCCCTAACGGCGATTCTGTTGTGTTCAACGATGTGCGCAAGTATGGTAAACTATTTTCAATAGATGCCACCAATCCTTTGAAAATATTGCTATATTATAAAAATTATTCCACTATTGTGGTTCTCGACAGGTTTTTGAATGTGCGCAATACCATTAACCTTCGCAAACAAAATATTATAAAAGTAAAAACAATTGCTGCTTCGTATGATAACAATATTTGGTTGTTTGATGAAGGAGATGCCAAACTAAAAAAGGTAGATGACAATGGAGATATAATGCTGGAAACTGCCGATTTAAGAAATGTATTTGATACCACGCCTGCCCCTACGCAAATTGTTGACCGGGAAAGATTTGTTTATTTATATGACACCTCAAAGGGGTTTTATACATTTGATTATTACGGTGCATTTAAAAACAGGCTTCCGTTTTTAAACTGGAACAATACAGACGTTATTGTAAATACGCTTTATGGTTTTAGTGATAATTACTTGTATCAATACAAACAAGGTTCTTTAGATTTAAAAGAATATAAACTCCCTGTTTCATTTAATAATGCGGAACAAATAAAAGCAGGCAATGGCAAAGTATATGTGTTGCATAAAGATGGATTACAACAATATTCAGTAAAATAGTTCAGCAGTATTGTAAATATTTTATAGCATGGATTTTTTAGACAAGATTTATTTTGATAATACTCTCCGCAGTTACCTGCTAGTTTTTGGTACTATTTTATTGGCTTTACTGTTAAAGCGATATGTATCACGCTACCTGGTTTCTTTACTTTTTAAAATTGTAAAAAAAATATGGAAAAACGTAAGTAAAGAAAGTTTTGTAAACCTTGTTGCAGGTCCGTTTGAATGGTTTTTATTGGTTTCCATTTCCGTATTTGCCATTGATAAATTAAATTTTCCAGCAGTATTTTTATTTACCCTTTATGGACATAGCCTGAGTGATATTATTGCGAGGGCGGGTAAAGGCATTATCATCATTTCTTTTATCCGGCTGGTATTAAGATTAACTGATTTTATTGCGGTAGTGTTAGATGAAAAAGCTGACCATAAGCCTGATACCAGAGATAACCAACTCGTTATATTTATAAGAGATTTCTTAAAAGTTATCATTGGTATCATTGGTATTTTACTTATTATAAAAGCATGCTTTAATCAACCTTTAGGTAATTTACTTACCGGACTAAGCTTAGTTGGTGCAGCACTTGCATTGGGTGCCAAAGAGAGTCTGGAAAATTTAATTGCTTCTTTTATAATATTTTTAGACAAACCATTTTTTACAGGCGATACAGTGAAAGTTAATAACATAATCGGCAGTGTTGAAAAAATTGGTTTACGCAGCACCAGGATACTTACCGGAGATAAAACAATTGTTACAATCCCCAACAAACAAATGGTAGATTCAATAGTTGATAACTGGAGCATGAGAACCCAAAGGCGGGCAGAAATAAAATTAGATTTATCTGTTAAAACGCCCGCTTATAAAATAGAAATTATTATAGAAGCGGTAAAAAAAATATTGAACGCTAAAGGCGAGCTAATTGCCGGATCGAGTGCTGTTTTTTTTAAAGAAGTAAGTAAAAATGGTATAATGCTGATTATAGAATATTTTACTGACCCAATTTTATTAAATGAATTTAATGCCATTAAACAAACTATCAACCTGCAGATAAAAAAATTGTTGGAAGACAATGGTGTTGAATTTATTGGAGAAGCAAATATGGTTGTTTTTAATACTGAAATGAAGGAAAGTTAAAAGAAGCAGTTCAACGATATCCCATCTTTTGTTAAACAACATAAAAACATTGGTTTGAAATAATTTTTAATTGATACTATAAGTTTGCCTGTAACTCGTTTAAAAATCCTTTTAATTTTTTGAGAGATTCAATTAATGCAAATTTCTCATCCGCCTTTTTGTTGTGTTTTATAAAATCTTTTGCACCTTCCATTGTAAATTTTCTTTCACGCATTAAATGATAAATCAGTTGAATATTTTTAATATCCTCTGGTCTGAATAAGCGATCACCTTTCCCATTTTTCTTTGGTTTTAATATATCAAATTCATTTTCCCAAAGCCGAATCAACGATTGATTAACCTTAAACATGGCAGCCACTTTACCAATAGAATAGTACATTTTCTGAAATAATATTTCATCTGCCGGTATTTCCAATAAGTCTATCCCGGCGCTCATTTCCTTCAGGCTCATTCTTCCCCGGGTAGATTTTGTCTTTACAATAGTAGTAATTGCATCGGGCAGCTCAATTACGGCATCTTTTTTAACAATAAATTTTTGCTGCGGCAACGGTTGCTGCGGCACACTATCAAAATCAAATGCTATTTGTGTTTGTAAAGCCATGTACAATCAGATAAATAAAATTAAGCTTTTGCCGTAAACAGTAACGCTTTCCTGCCCTGGTTAATCAAAACTTTTAGCACTGCCTGTTGCAGCTATTTTTAATACACGGTCGTATTGTTCTGCATTCAGGTCATTATAGAAAAAGTAAACCGGATCAACCTTCTGTCCGTTAACATGTACTTCATAGTGGCAATGCGGTCCGGTACTGGCTCCTGTACTGCCCACCCAACCTATTACTTCGCCTCTTTTCACATGTTGTCCATCTCTTGCTTTTATACGAACCATGTGCATATAAACAGTTTCGTAACCATACCCATGATTTATAATTACATGGTTGCCTGTTCCTGTTGCGGCACCTGCAGTTGTTACTGTTCCATCACCGGTAGCATAAATTGGTGTGCCCTGAGGAGCAGTAAAATCTAGCCCGTTATGCATTTTTGGTATCCCATAAATAGGGTGAATACGAAAACCAAATCCGCTTGCAATCCTGGTAAGGTTTTTATTACTTACTGGCTGAATCGCAGGAATACAAGAAAGCTTATTATCCTGGTTATTGATCAATTTTTCAATAGCTGCATAACTGCTAACCTGGTAAGCAATCCGGGCACTGATATTATTTAGGTCTAACGCAATTGTTTTACTCAATGCATCATCACTCATCACATTTACTTTATCCAATTCTTTTGATTTTTCCTGCAACTTTGCCCTTGCGCTATCCGGCAAAGGGTTAGCTTCAAAAATAGATCGATATACTTCATTATCCCTTTTCTCCAATCCCACCATTTGCTCCTGTAAACTTTTTAATTTTTCATTCAATACCGTATAATTATCTTTCATCAAATCTTCCTTCAATTTTGACTCCCTATCTGTTGGTTTGGGAATAAATTTGGTATACATCCAAATTATCAATACTGAGCTAACCAGCAAAGCAGAAAGAAAACCAAATATGCGCAATAGTTTAACCCTAAAAGGTGTCACTAGCTTTTCATAACGCAGCGTATTGGTATTATAATAGTATTTTATTTTCTTCATGCAAGCCTAACCCTATTTGGATGCTGATATAAAGCTTTAAAAATATATCTATAAATTAACAAAATGCAGATTATGCTGCATTTAATAATTTTTATCAGTATCAATTTTACTACTAATTTATTCCCTCAATCTAATTGTAGGGTTGAGGATGGGCAATGGTTTTCATTACCTTTGCGCCACAGTTTTTTAAAAAGTCTACAAATATAGACTGATATATTACAAAAATCAACCCAAAAAATAAAGGTTTATGATGACGAGTGTACAGATACGGCAACAATTTCTCGATTTCTTTCAATTAAAGGCGCACACAATTGTTCCTTCTGCCCCCATAGTATTAAAAGATGATCCTACGTTATTGTTTACCAATGCTGGCATGAACCAGTTTAAAGATTATTTTTTGGGCAATAAAACAGCACCTTATAACAGAATCGCAGACACGCAGAAATGTTTACGTGTAAGTGGCAAGCACAACGACCTGGAAGAAGTTGGTGTTGATACTTATCACCATACGATGTTTGAAATGCTGGGTAATTGGAGTTTTGGTGATTATTTTAAAAAAGAAATCATTGAATGGAGTTGGGAATTATTAACAGAAGTGTACAAATTAGATAAGGACAAATTATACGTAACCATTTTTGAAGGCGATGAAAAAGAAGGTTTGCCAAAAGATGAAGAAGCGTATAATGAATGGAAAAAATATGTTGCAGAAGACCATATTTTATTAGGTAATAAAAATGATAACTTTTGGGAAATGGGCGATACCGGCCCCTGCGGCCCCTGCACAGAAATACATGTGGATTGCAGAAGTGATGAAGAAAGAAGGCTGGTGACGGGCAGCACATTGGTAAACAACGATCATCCACAGGTGATTGAAATTTGGAACAATGTATTTATACAGTACAATAGAAAAAAAGACGGTAGCCTGGAACCATTGCCAGCAAAACATGTAGATACCGGAATGGGATTTGAAAGATTAGTGAGGGTAATACAGGGTAAGCAAAGTAATTACGATACCGATA
Source organism: Ferruginibacter sp. (assembly GCA_025352695.1). Classification (GTDB taxonomy): domain Bacteria; phylum Bacteroidota; class Bacteroidia; order Chitinophagales; family Chitinophagaceae; genus Ferruginibacter. Next base: position 12,954 of record JANXSK010000114.1, read on the forward strand.
TATTTACTGATACAATTGCTGAAATAAGTAAAATAGTAAACAAAGAATATAAAGCCGGAGATGATAAAGAAAGTATTGCCTTCAGAGTAATTTCAGATCACATTCGGGCTATTTCCTTCACCATTGCAGATGGGCAATTACCTTCAAACACAGGTGCAGGCTATGTTATACGCAGAATTCTGCGTCGTGCAGTACGTTATTATTATTCTTATCTAGAGTATAAACAGCCCATGTTGTATCAATTACTGCCATTGATAGCCTTACAATTTGAAACCGTTTTTCCTGAGTTAAAACAGCAACAGGATTTTGTTGGCAGAGTTATTAAGGAAGAAGAAGAAGCATTTTTAAGAACATTGGATAAGGGCTTGAAAAAGATTGATGAAGCGATGATACAATCGAAAGAATCAAAAATTATTAACGGTGCTATTGCATTTGAGCTATTGGACACTTTTGGTTTCCCAATAGATTTAACAAGGTTGATTGCTACTGAAAATAATTTAACCGTTGATGAAAAAGGTTTTGAAAGTGAAATGCTGCAACAAAAAAACAGGTCTCGTGCAGCTACCGCAATAGATGTGGAGGATTGGATTCAAATTGGCCCCCATTCTGGTAGTCATTTTGTCGGCTATGAAAATGAAGAAAAAGAATATGATTTGACTAAATACAGAAAGATTACCTCAAAAGGTAAAACACAATATCAATTTGTATTTGCAATTACACCTTTTTATGCTGAAAGTGGCGGCCAAGTTGGAGATAAAGGCATAATGATTTTTGGAGAGCAGATAATTGAAGTGGTTGATACAAAAAAAGAAAATGACTTAATTATTCATTATTCAGAAACGCTTCCTTCAAAACTTGAGGGGAAAGTTATTTTAAAAGTTGATAAGAAATTAAGAAAAGAGATTTCTGCAAACCATAGTGCAACACATTTAATGCATGCTGCATTACGCACTATATTAGGCAAACACGTAGCACAAAAAGGAAGTTTAGTAAATGAAAAACATCTGCGTTTCGATTTCAGCCATTTTGCCAAAGTAACCAATGAAGAAATTGCAGCGGTAGAAAAACTGGTAAATGAAAAGATCAGGCAAAATATTCCCGTAATAATAAAATCAATGCATAAAGATGAAGCCGTGGCATTGGGTGCAATGGCGTTGTTTGGTGAAAAATATGGCGACGTTGTAAGAGTTGTTATTATGGATTCCAACTACAGTATTGAACTTTGCGGCGGTACGCATGTTGGCAGCACAGGCGAGTTAGGTATTTTTAAAATACAACACGAAAGTGCTGTTGCTGCTGGTGTTAGAAGAATTGAGGCCGTTTGCGGACAAGCAGCAGAAAGTTACATCAACCAACAATTTGTAGCAATTGCTGAAATTCGTAGTTTATTAAAAAATACTAAAGATATCAGTAAATCTATCGAAAATTTACTGGCAGAAAACAATACAATGTCAAAACGGATTGAGGGACTAGAAGCAAGGCAACTGGTTGCCATACGCAATGAATTATTACAAAAAGATGAGATCATTAACAATGTAACTTTTGTTGGGGAAATAATAGAAGTCAGCAATGCCGATGCCCTAAAAAAATTATGCACCGATCTTAAAAATAATTTACACGATCACCTGGTTGTGCTTTGCAGTAATATAGATGGTAAAGCATTTGTTGCCATTGGTATTTCTGATACAGTTGTAACGGCAAAGGGGTTGGATGCTGCAAAAATTATTAAAGAACAGGTAGCCGGGCTTATAAAAGGCGGCGGTGGCGGCCAAAAAAACCTTGGTACAGCAGGTGGACAGGATATAAGTAATTTTAAAGAATTGATAGAAAAAGTAAAAAGTCTGCTTTAATATAAATCAGTATTGGTGTTAATTTTTGCGTGAAATAATATTTACTTGGAACACATAAAATATGACAATTAAAATTAAAGTTACATGATCAATTACAACCCAAAAGAATGGTTTACTTTTCTTTTCCGTCTTCACAAAGCAGATAGCTTTCGACGATTATTTCCACTTATTATAGCCATCTGCATTTATTCATGGATCATCGCTTATTTTGAAATAGTCTATTTTAAACTCTCT
>JANXSK010000077.1 GCA_025352695.1 Ferruginibacter sp.
TCGGCAAATTAGAAAAAGGACAAGTATTGGAAGGCACCATCAAAAACATCACCGACTTTGGTGCATTTCTTGATTTGGGCGGCTTAGACGGCTTGTTGTACATTACTGATATTTCGTGGGGACGTATCAACACTTCTGTTGGATGGTTGATACGTCCCCACGAAATATCAGTAATGTACAATAAGCCGTCTAAGCCGCCCAAATCAAGAAATGCACCAAAGTCGGTGATGTTTTTGATGGTGCCTTCCAATACTTGTCCTTTTTCTAATTTGCCGATAATTTCAGCACGTTGTGCTTCGATATCGCTTTCAATAAGTGCTTTATGTGATACAACTGCATTCTTAATAGTTTCGTTGATCTTAACCACTTTAAATTCCATTGTTTTACCAACAAACTGATCGTAATCAGTAACTGGTTTAACGTCAATCTGGCTACCTGGTAAAAATGTTTCCATACCAAAAACATCCACTATAAGACCGCCTTTAGTTTTGCTGGTAACAATACCAGTAACAATTTCGCCGGTTTTGTGTAGTTCAACAATTCTTTCCCATGCTCTGCTGGTACGGGCTTGTTTTCGGCTAAGGTGCAGGTTACCGTCCCTGTCTTCTTTTTCCACCACCATTACTTCAATCACATCGCCTACTTTCAATCCGCCTACAATATCCCTGAATTCATTCAGAGAAATTAAACCATCACTTTTAAAACCGATGTTTACAACTGCATCAGTTTTGGTGATTGCTTCAATTGTAGCCTGGATCATTTCACCGTCATTGATCTGTTTAAATGTGTTGTCGTACACAACATCATACTTGGCTTTTTCTTCTTTGTTGTAACTTGAGACATTCCGTTTGTCAACACTCCAATCGAAGTCATCATGAGCAGTTACGATTCTTTCTTCAACGGGGGCAATTACCGAAACTGGTTCAGTAACTTCAGTAACTGCAGCTACAGGAGCTTCAGCCACTTCAACAGGCACATTTGTTACCGCAGCAGTTTCAGCACCATCATTGGTAGCTGCTCCTTCCTGTGCATCTGCGTTTAGTTGTTTAATAATGTTAAATGACATAATATAATCCCCGGTTTTTTAACGGGAGGGCAAAGGTAACATAATATAGGCAAAAAGAATGCTCAATTACCAGCTTTTTCAAGTGTTTCATCAGTTTTTATTGGTTAAAGCCAATTATTTTTTTTAAAAGTTAAACATTGATAGGTTTTTACTTTAGTATGGTTGTTTTATTACTTTTTATTTTTTGCTTTTGATGAACTTTTAAGTAATTGGTTTAGTTATTATTTAAGGGATTTAACCCAATAAATAAATAAGAAATAAGATATTAAAATTTGAAAAGTAGGGTTTACTTATTGAGGGCGAAATATTTCATTTACTTTTATTTAATTATTTATAGCATGACAATACATTTCGTCTTCATCAATATTATATGTATTGTATTACAAAGTGAAGGGTATTTAAATAGTGACATCGCTGAAATAAATCTATTTTTTAATTTTGTAATTATTCATCGCAGCTAAAATATTTCAGCACAGAAAGTTTATAATATGAATTCTTTTAAAAATTATCTTTTTATTCCTTTTGTATTATTGTTGAATTTGGTAATGGCGCAAAATTATCAGGCAATTCACGGATCGTCTTTTGCCGGTAGTTTGGGTAGTGCCAGCAATCCAGCTTCCATAATTCACGTTCCCTACGCTTGGGATATTACGCCTATTTCGGTTCAGACAAAACAAAGTACCAACGCCTTTAAAATTGAAAACTACTCATTTTTTTCATCCTCAGGCAAAGCAATGGTAATACCTGAAAATGGCAGTGTAAAAAGATTTCTGTTTACCAATCAGGATATACATTTATTAAATACAAGAATAAGACTGAATGATAAATCTGCAATCGCTTTTGGGGCCAATGTTCGAAACTATATTTTTGCAACCACCGGTATCACTAATTGGCAGGATAGCACAGTGAATATTACAGATTTTTTAAAGATCAATGTTACCCATGCTCCCTTGTCAGGTGAATCCAGGGGAACAACCTGGTTTGAGTTATATGGAACCTATGCCCGTACGCTTATTGCTAATGAAAACAGGCTACTTAACGGAGGGATAACTTTAAAAATAAATCGTGCAATAGCTGGTGAAACTTCAAGTACAAATGATTTAGGATATACGCCTTCCGGTGCAGGATACCTTGTTAACAGCGGAAGTTTGCAATATGGTTATTCAGCTAATTTCGATAAAATTAATAGCAATAACTCCTCTTCTCAAAATGCAAAACTTTTTTTGCAAAATACCTACGCAAGCATAAGTGTTGATATGGGGCTTGAATACATTTTGTTATCAAATGATGAAGATGCAGCTGGCGGCGAATATGCATATCGAACCAAAATTGGTATTTCAATGATGGACGTTGGGGTGAATAAATACAGGTTTGGTGATAAGAGTATATCTGCAAATTCAGTAAAGCCGGGTGTTTCAGACACCGTGTTAGAAAATAAGTTTTTTAATACAGGATCGATTAATAATTTCAATGATAGTTTGTCATCTATCGTCAATAACTTTTCTCAAATAAGAGGCCCTTTTAATATCTATCAACCTACCCGCCTAATTATTAATTTAGACCAGCATATTTCAGATAACTTTTTTGTAAATGCGGAAATAACCTTTTCTCTTTTGTCATTGGTTCCCAAAAAATTGCCTTACGTAAAAGATATGAATTTTCTTGCGCTCACGCCGAGGTGGGAAACAAAAACGCTGGGAGCTTATTTGCCAGTTTTAGTAAACACTAAAAATCAGTTCTGGATTGGAGGGGCAATAAAAGCCGGGCCACTATTATTTGGTACGCACAATCTGGCAAATTTATTTTCAAAAACTAAGTCAGCAAATGGAGGTTTTTATCTTGCCTTAACTTTTAGGCCGGGTAAAAAACATGATGGAGAGTCAAATACTTCTACTGATAAATTATCAAGAAAAGCTCAGCAAAGTTTGAAATGCCCTAAATTTTAACAATGGTTTTTCCACCCAAGTTTAAGTCACCAAAAAATTGTTGAAAGTTTTAAAGATCCTTTAATTCAATTTTAAAAAGGAGCTAAAAAATGGTTGCTAAAAGTTGGTTGGCTTAAAAATATTTCCTTAAAGAAGTAACGGATAAAGCTATTTTAAATTAAGTAACTTAATTAGAAACAGGCTCGCTTTGTACGTTTACGGAATTATAAAAAGTAAGACCAGTAGAGGAAATATTCATAATGTGAGTGAATTAGATTTTCAATTTGCCAAGGAAACGGATCCTCAATTATTACAAAACATATCTAAATTTTAAATGCTTATTTATTATTAATGAGTCAAAGGCATTTTATGTTATAAGAACTAAAGTGAATTTTAACTTTAGACGAATTAACACTATAAGATCAGACAAGATAAATGGTATTATTTGTGCCTGACAGTAAAACTTAAAGGGATAAAATTATCAATATACTATCCAGTTATTTTAAGAATAAAAAATATTTTGATAAATATCAACAATCAACATTTATGTTTCCAACAAATAATTTTACTTAACCTGATCTAGATACTGCCATATTGTATAAGTATATATGGAAAGTAGAATTATTTTTATATGAATAAAGTAGTATCTGAAAATAAAATCATATTGGTGTACATCAGTACACCTTGCGGAGGTAAGTTTTTATAGCAGTCATTACCTACACTTTGGCTGCTGTAATTTAGAGTAAACTCAAAATAAACCAATCAACATATGAAATGCTCCAAATAATGAATGCTTCACATTTTAATAAAACACATTTAAAAGAGTTGTTGAAAAGCCTTGTCTATAAAAATGTCAAACAACAAAAATGTAAACAATTAAAAATTTATTTAATTTAACGGTCACTAATGACTTACTAAATAAAAAAATTGTTTATGAAAGGTGTAATTTTTATATTTTTTATTGTTCCTTTTTTTGTGCAGAGTCAAACTCCAAATGCCATTGAAGAAAAAATAAAACGCATGCAGGCCTACAATGGTTTCTTTAATTTTTACAGAGATGACAGCACCGGAAAAATATGGTTGCAAATAAATAAACTTGATTCAGAAATATTGTACCAAACATCCTTGCCTGCTGGTTTAGGTTTAAACGATGTCGGGCTCGACAGAGGTATAATGGGCAACACCTACATTGTAAAATTTAGCCGTGTGGGCAATAAAATTTTATTGATGGAGCCTAATTATGCCTACCGTGCGGTTACAGGCGATGCAGCAGAAAAAAGAGCAGTAGAACAATCCTTTGCCCAGTCAACTATCTGGGGATTTACCGTGGCCGCAGAATCAAAAGGAAATGTATTGGTAGATGCCACTGATTTTTTATTACGTGATGCATTACAGGTTGCCAATCATTTGCAAAATGCCAAACAAGGCAGTTATAGTATTGATGCATCACGTAGTGCTATCTATTTTCCTCGAACTAAAAATTTTCTTTTAAATACAGAATTTGAAACCATCATCACATTTGTAAGCAGAGATGGAAAACCCGGTAATTTTGTAAGCACTGTTACTCCCGAACCAGAAGCAATTACGTTGCGTATGCACCATTCTTTTGTTCAGTTGCCCGATAATAATTTTGAATCAAGGTTGTATGATGCACGCTCACCTTTTATAATTCATTCTTATTTTGATTATAGTACACCAGTAACAGAACCTATTCAGAAAAATTTTATTATCCGGCACAGGTTGCAAAAGAAAGATCCGACGGCTGCAAAAAGTGAAGCCGTAAAGCCCATCATTTATTACCTGGATAACGGAACCCCGGAACCTATCAGGAGTGCGTTGCTCGAAGGAGCAAGTTGGTGGAACCAAGCCTTTGAAGCAGCAGGTTACAGCAATGCTTTTCAGGTAAAAATTTTACCTGAGGATGCCGACCCAATGGATCTGCGTTATAATATGGTTAATTGGGTACATCGCTCTACAAGAGGTTGGAGTTTTGGTAACGCCATCATTGATCCTAGAACGGGTGAAATTATAAAGGGAAATGTAACCCTTGGATCATTAAGGGTGCGACAGGATTACCTGATAGCACAAGGGTTACTGGCATCTTTTGAAAATGGCGAATTGCCCGCTGATAATAAAATGTTGCGGATAGCATTGCAACGTTTAAAGCAATTGGCTGCGCATGAAGTAGGGCACACTTTGGGCCTGATGCACAATTATATTTCAAGTGCCCAAAACAGGGCTAGTGTGATGGACTATCCTGCTCCAATGGTTAGTTTAAATAGTAACAATGAAATTGATTTAAGCAACGCTTATACCAATGGAATTGGCGATTGGGATAAAGTGAGTATCATGTATGGTTACCAGGATTTTGTAAAGGGAACGAATGAAGCAACTGCACTAAACAAAATTTTAACAGATGCAGCAAAGAATGGATTAACTTTTATTTCAGATCGTGATGCCCGTGATGCCGGCGGACTGCATCCCAATGCGCATTTATGGGACAATGGAAAAGACCCGGTAAGCGAATTACAAAATATTATGAAAGTGCGTGCAAAAGCATTATTGCAATTTGGCGAAAATAATATCCGCAAGGGTACACCAATGGCCATGTTAGAAGATGTGTTGGTACCCATTTATCTTCTACATCGTTATCAGGTAGAAGCGGTAACAAAAGTTGTTGGAGGTATGTATTATTCTTATGCAATACGAGGCGATGGGCAAACCGTAACACAATCACTAACAAAAGAAGCGCAACTGAATGCGTTAAATGCTGTTACGAAATGCATGGATCCAAAACTGTTGGCGTTATCAGAAAATATTATCAAGCTAATTCCACCACGTCCTGCAGGCTATGATTATACAAGAGAATTATTTAGTAAAAGAACGGGGCTTGCATTCGATCCGTTGGCAGCAGCAGAAACAGCAGCAGATATGCCCTTATCTTTTTTATTTAATACAAGCCGCTTAAACAGGATGGTGCAATACCAGGTGGAAAATAAGGGACTAGGTATCGATGATATGATAAATGTGCTGTTTACCAAAACCTTAAAAGCTCCGCGGCTAAAGGGTTTGCAGGGCTTGATACAACAGCAAAACGAACAATTGCTGCTTACTTATTTATTGGCAGTATCTGTTAATGATGATGCCTCTTTTGCTACTAAAGCACAACTATTAAAAGCCATAGACGATGTAAAAATGTATGCAACAGTACAATTAAAAACTACTGCAGATGCTTACCGTAAAGGCTATCTACTGCTACTGTTAGAAAGAATAAAATCTCCTGAAAAGGCAAAACCAACGTTACACCTGGGGGCACCTCCGGGTTCGCCAATTGGTTGCGATGTGAATGAGAAATAGAGCATATTTTTATAAGTGGCAAAGCAGCGTGTGTAGTAATCGCTTGCAGTAAAATATGTGTTTATCTTCAAATCAGGATAACTCAGGTTACTTCCTTTAGGATGTTTGCTATTAAATTCTATTTTAAATACCTATCAAACCTTATCATTTTTTATTTATGAAATGTAATATTCAAACAAATATTTATACACTATTTTAATCAAGGTTCACTCAATTGATAGAAGTTAATTTATTGGAAATTGTAAGAATTTAAAAGTATATTAGATCTGGAAATCTTCTTTATTACCTTTAATAAATGCTGTATGAATAAATACCTGTTTATACTTTTTGTCTTTTTATTTGTTTCAGGTGTTACTGCTCAAAACCCTTCCGAAACATTCAATGTAAAGCAGTCATCCATTCAACGGCCTAAGCTTGTAGTTGGTATTGTAGTAGATCAAATGCGTTGGGATTATTTGTACCGGTACTATAATCGGTATGCACCAAACGGAGGTTTTAAACGATTGCTGAATAATGGGTTTTCCTGCGAAAATGCAATGATACCATATACACCAGCGGTTACAGCCTGCGGCCATACTTGTATTTATACTGGCTCAATACCTGCCATACATGGTATTACTGGAAATGACTGGTGGGATTATGATCTAAAAAAATTTACTTATTGTACACAAGATGATAGTGTGAAAACAATTGGCAGTACTACCAACTTAGGTCAAATGAGTCCACGTAATTTGTTGGCTACTACCATTAGCGATGAGTTACGGCTGGCCACAAATTTCAACAGCAAAGTAATTGGTATTGCCATTAAAGATCGTGGTGCAATTTTACCTGCTGGGCACAGTGCCAACGCAGCTTATTGGTATGATAATAAAACCGGCGACTGGATTTCGTCTTCGTATTATTTAAATCAACTTCCTACATGGGTGAATGAGATCAATTCCAAAAAATTAGTAGATAAATATTATGTTCAGGATTGGAATTTGTTATATCCAATAACTACCTACGAACAAAGCTTACCAGTTGCAAAAGGTTTTACCCATCCTCTTAAACAACTTGTTGGTAAAAATTATGGCGTGCTAGCCGCTACACCTTTTGGCAATAGTTTTACTTTTGAAATGGCCATGGCTGCAGTTAATGGTGAGCAATTAGGAGCTGATGAGGTTACAGATATGCTTACAGTTAGTTTATCATCTCCGGATTATATTGGCCATGCTTATGGACCCAATTCCATTGAAGCCGAAGATGGGTTTTTAAGACTAGATAAAGATTTAGGAGATTTTCTTAATTTTCTTGATACAAAAGTAGGTAAAGGACAATACCTAGTTTTTCTTTCTGCCGATCATGGAGCAGCGGCTGTACCAGCATTTTTAAAAGAACATCAAATACCTGCAGGAAATTTTGATAGTAAAACTTCAACTGATGAAATAAATAAATTACTAAAAGAGAAAACAAAAAAAGATGATCTGGTAATTGGGATTTTAAATTACCAGATTTATTTAAATCGTGCATTAATCAATGATGCAGGGCTTAATAAAGATTCTATTAATAAATGGACAATGAATTATCTGGAGCAACAACCCGCCATAGCAAGAGTAGTTGTATTGGATGCATTAAATATTACTACATTAAATACCAACATAAAAGAGATGATGGCAAATGGTTATTATCCCAAACGAAGCGGCGATATACAAATAATTTTTAAGCCGCAATGGATAGATGGTTTTTTAAAAGGCGGAACTACACATGGCGTTTGGAATCCTTACGATGCACATATTCCCTTGCTTTGGTATGGTTGGAAAATACAACAGGGAGCCACCAACAGGAAAATAAACATGACAGATATTGCAACCACACTTGCTTCTTTATTGCATATTCAAATGCCGAGTGGATCTGTCGGTCATGTGATTGTAGAAATTATTAAGTAAATTATTAAACCTTTAAAGGATAATTGATAAAATGAATTTTGTTTGTTGTTTATAAATTATTGGGCATTAATATTTTTGTAGATCTTTTTATAATAACAAATAATTAGGTGCCCATGATACGTATTTTTTCTATTTTTAAAGCAAGTATTTATTATGAAATATATTTTTACAACTCTTTTGGTCGCTCTGATTTTAACTGCACAACTGGGGTATAGCCAAAAATCTGGTGTTGATAAAGTCGAGTTTTTTAAAGATGAAACGTCACTTAAAGTAACGATTGAAAGCTACTGGACAAAAGTGTTTAATCAAAAAAATAAGGAAGGACGTATTTTTTCCGCAAGGTTTATTACCAAGATAAACGATACCCTTAATGTGAATGAACTGGTTAAGCTAACCGTAAGAGGCCACTTCAGGCGAGACTATTGTTTTATCCCGCCACTAAAACTTGGCTTTTTTAAAACCGATGATTCTAAAATGCATTCACTGAAATCGATAAAAATGGTAAGTGCTTGCAGACCAAATAGTAACTACGAACAATTTTTGTTGATGGAATTTTTAACCTATAAAATTTACAACTTGCTTACGGACAAAAGCCTCCGGGTAAGATTATTAGATGTAAATTATAAAGATAGCAACGATAATAAAAATAATATTGTAGCGCCAGCTTTTTTTATAGAAGATATAAAGGATATGGCCAAAAGAAATAAATGTATTGAATGGAAAAAGGGGAAACTCAACATTGAATCTACAAATAGAAAGCAGATGGATTTGGTGACAATATTTGAATATATGATTGGTAATACAGACTGGTCGGTGTCTGGCAATCATAATATTTTACTTGTTCAATCTAAAGAGGATACTACTTCAATACCCTTTGCAGTAGGCTATGATTTCGATTTTTCAGGTCTTGTAAATACAGATTATGCTACCCCCGATCCAATGTTGAATACAGAGCGGGTGCAGGAAAGAGTTTACAGAGGTTTTGCACGTACAATGGAAGAATTAAATGAAACGCTTGAAATATTTAAACAACAAAAAGATAAAATTTATGCCCTCATAAATAATTTTGAACCATTGACTCCCCGTAATAAAAAAGGGATGATCAGCTACCTCGATGAATTTTATAAAATCATCAATAATCCTAAGGATGTAAAATATAGTTTTATTGAAAAGGCAAGAATTGAGTAAACACAAATGGCTTAGCTTAGTTACTTAATTCAACAGATTGATGAAATTATTTTGCTATGTTTTTTCTTTATTACACATTCTTTATTTAATAATAAATCTACAACAGCTATAATAAGAAATCGAGCTATTTTTAGTAATACCAATTATTTTGTGATGGCTTATCTTACCTTTCATAATTTATTCAACGTATCAAAACTTTTTAATAATTATCCATTTATCTACTTAGTAATAACTAATTGCAGGATAGAAAACTTATGCAGAACTTTACCTTGGTGCGGCAAAAGTTAGAAAACTGCATAACAAAATTGTATCTTCAAACCCAGCTTTATAAAAAAAATTACATTCTTTAAAAGTATCGCTTATGCATCATCGTTCTTTAATTGTTTTTCCAGATGATACAATACAATCAGTTATAGAGACTATTGAAACAGCTAAGTTGTCTCTAAGAATAAAAATGTTTTTATTTTCAGATGAGAAGCTTTTAAAAGCGGTTATTGAAGCAAAAAATCGCGGCTTAAAAGTAAAAGTAATGTTAAATCCTGCTCGTAGAAATGGAGAGGAAGAGAATGAAATTACTCATCGGATTTTGAAAGATGCAGGTGTTGAAGTTAAAGATACCAATCCAAAATTTGGTCTAACACATGAAAAATCTATGGTGGTAGATGATAGGCTTGCAATTGTAAAATCACTCAACTGGGAAACTAAAAATCTTACTAAAACCCGGGATTACGCCATCATCACATCTCATCCGCACGAAGTGGAAGAAATAATTATGTGCTTTGAAGCAGATTGGGATAGAGCAGATTTTGATCCGGGTCCCCAGGCCAGACTTATATGGTGCAGTGGAAATGGCAGGGCAAGGATAGCCAGGTTTATTGATGGGGCAGTACATACGTTGTTTGTACAAAATGAGCGCTTTCAGGATTTGGTAATTATTGAACGTATAATAAGAGCTGCCAGCCGTGGAGTAAAAGTGCATGTAATGGTTCGTCCGCCGCATACGTTAAAAAAAGAAAAGTTAGTTGAAGGCGTGGGGGGGTTACGGATAATGAATGATGTGGGTATAAAAATCCATAAACTCAAGCACTTGAAATTACATGGAAAAATGTTGCTTGCAGACGGATGCAGGGCGATTGTGGGATCAATCAATTTAACTCCTGGAAGTTTTGATGATCGCAGGGAGCTGGCGATTGAAGTAAACGATACTGCAATAGTTGAACGGCTTCATATAATTGCGCATTTTGATTGGAAAAATTCTCACCCCCTCGATCTTACTGATGAAGGATTGTTTAGTGATCTGGAAAATAAAGGACAAGGTGGTTCTGATAAATTGGTGTTAAATACAGATATAAAAAATCACAAAAAACATAAAAAATAATTTATGCCTGGCGATCTTCCTGTTACCGATAATAAAAACAAAAAAGAGAATATTTTTGATGTCATCATTGTTGGCTCCGGTATCAGCGGAGGATGGGCTGCCAAAGAGCTTTGCGAAAAAGGGTTAAAAGTGCTAATGCTGGAAAGAGGCGACAATATTGTTCACCCAAACTATTCGACAGCCACGAAAGACCCATGGGAATTTCCGCACCGCTTGCACCTTTCAGAAGAAGATAAAAAGCAACAGTATGTGCAAAGCAGGCATTGGTCTTTCAGGGAAGACAATAAACATTTTTACATCAATGACCAGGACAACAAATATGAAGAACCCAAACGCTTTGATTGGATAAGAGGGAATGTTGTTGGAGGGCGTTCGCTGTTATGGTCAAGGGCTTGTTACCGGTGGAGCGATTTAGATTTTGAAGCCAATAAAAAAGATGGGATTGCGATTGACTGGCCTATAAGGTATAAAGATATTGCCCCCTGGTATGATTATGTAGAATCCTTCATTGGCGTAAGCGGCAATATGGATAGCATTCCTCATTTGCCTGATGGTAATTTTCAGCCTCCTTTTGAAATGAATACAGTAGAGAAATTTTTTAAGGAGAAAATTGAAAATAACTATAGTGACCGCAAAGTTATTATTGGCAGAACCGCAAATCTTACTAAACCAGTTAAGGGAAGAGGCCAATGCCAGGCAAGAGATTTATGTCACAGAGGCTGTCCCTATGGTGCATATTTTAGTACCAATGCAAGCACTATGCCGGCAGCATATGCTACAGGTAATTTAACGGTACGGCCACATTCGCTGGTTAACAAAGTATTGTACGATGATCAAAAAAAGAAAGCGACGGGTGTTGAAATTATTGACACCAAAACCAATGAAGTTGAGGAGTTTTATGCCCGGCTTATTTTTTTAAATGCATCTACTGTAGCAACAGCTTTTATTTTATTGAACTCAACTTCCACCCGTTTTCCGAATGGACTTGGCAATGGCAGCGACCAGGTTGGCCGCAACTTGATGGATCATCATAAAGGACTTTCTGCTTCGGCAAGTGTGGATGGTTTTGAAGATATGTATTATTATGGAAGAAGGCCTACCAATATCTACATTCCACGTTTTAGAAATGTAAAGAAAAAAGATCTGGGATTTTTACGTGGCTATCATTTTGGAGCAAGCGCATCAAGAGGGCAACAACAACCTGAAAACTTAATAGGCGCAGCATTAAAAGAATCTATGACTGAGCCAGGAGGATGGCGAATGAGCATTTATGCGTTTGGTGAATGTTTGCCTTATGCCGATAATCGCATCACATTAAACCACGATAAAAAAGATAAATGGGGCAGGCCAATTATTAGTATAAATTGCGAATTTAAAGACAATGAAAAAGCCATGCATGAAGATATGGGTATTACCGCAAAAGAAATGCTGGAAGCCGCAGGTTTTAAGGATATTCGAATCAGCAACACTATCTCTTTTCCAGGCAATGCCAATCACGAAATGGGTATTGCCCGGATGGGAAACGATCCTCAAACATCTGTCCTTAATAGTTACAACCAAATGCACGAAGTGCCGAATGTATTTATTACTGATGGATCTTGTATGACTTCTGGTTCTTGTGTAAACCCATCTTTAACTTATATGGCTTTAACTGCAAGGGCCTGCGACTATGCGGTAAAAGAATTGAAGCGAATGAACATTTAAAAATGGCAGAAAAAAGTGCGTATTATTATTCGAAACCATTTTTCCATTTACGAGCAATTGCAATGGCTGTATCCAGCATAAAAGGTTCCCATTTTTCTATTTCCCAATCTGTATGGGATAAAATAGATGATTGTAATAATTGCATTGCGTGCAGGTAAGTTGTTGAATTTTCTAGAATATAAGACAAACAGGATTGTTGATCTGATAACAGTTGGTTGTTTACTGGCTGACCTACATGCAGCGGTAATGCAGGAAGAAAATTATTTTTTTTAGATTGCGGTTGCCGGTAGTTTTCTTTTTTAATGATTCCATCCATTCGGATAAAATCCTGCTGAAATAATTTTCTCTTATATTCATTATCAAGACCTTCGCCTAGTTGCTCCAATACTACATATTTTAGATGGGGGCATTTATGGATACTGTGTTCTAAAAATTGAAACACTTCTTCCGGAACGGCATTATTGTGCGTATCTCGTCTAATTTTTTTACCTGTTATAACCTTGGAATCCTCCCAACTACCGCCGGAGATATGAATTTCTCTAACCCGGTTAAGTGGATAGAGCTGAATAATATCATCAAATTCAATATTGAAATTCTTACACTGGCAATATAAATTGTGTAGATCTAAAATGATAAACCCATTTACCGTATCTACAAGGGAATCTAAAAATTCTCCATGCTTTTTTACTTCTTCCAACGAATAGGAAAAAGCTAAATTTTCCAGTCCTACCGGGCATTTGCAGGAATGGTAGATTCTTTTTAGTCTGTCACGGCCAATGGAAAGCGTAGTTGCAGTAAAGGAAATAGGAAGCGGAGCACCATGATGAAAATTTTTACCTGTCATAAATCCAAAATGTTCAGAAATATGATCGAACTGAAATATTACAGATACTTTTTCTAAATGATTTAACCAGGCCTGTTGCTCCTTTGACCATATCCCAGAAAACAATGAAAAATAAACGCCGTGACCTATTAACTTTTTTTTATTGCTGAAACTATTTAGCAATTCAGTAAACCAGTCTGGAATAGTATTCAACTTAAACAAGGTATCGAAAGACCATTCAATGGCTTCTACTTTTTCCAGTTCGAAAAGAGGGAGTGAAGCCAACAAAATATTTTCATCCAGGTTGCAGGATAGAGAAGAAAGGATCGTTGCCATACTAATTAAAACAGTTACAGTTTAAAACCAGGTTTATTATCCCATGCCACATCCAGGACAGCTATCCGGTGTACTACCGTTGTTTGTTTTTTCTGTAGTTGGGTTTTTTTTCTGATCTACCGGAGGTTTTTCACATGAACAGATAACACTTGCTGTAACTGCTATCAGCATTGCCTGTAGAAGAGATTTGGAAAGCTTCATATAAATTATTTTTTGTGTTTTTAACAATATAAGTGAATGACAGTTATTTCATAAAAAGGGTTGCAAATGAAATAACTATTTTATTGAGGATGATTTATTAGACCCGTTCATGAATATTTCCTTTTTACGGGACCTTTCTTTCTATACATTGATAGATAAGTTAAACGCTGTTTTTCGTAATTTCAATAAAAATTTTTAATCATGAAATTAAAAGCCTTTTCCTTAATTGTCATTGTAAGTGTTTGCAGTTGCATGTCTCTTTGCGCACAAGTAATAACTGCAGCAGAAATAGATACACTTGTCGAAAAAACACTTAAAACTTTCGATGTCCCGGGTATTGCCGTGGCAGTGGTTAAAGATGGTAAGATTATTCATGCCAAAGGCTATGGTGTTCGTTCGTTGAATACGATGCAAAAAGTAGATGAGCATACATTGTTTGGAATAGCTTCCAATAGCAAAGCATTTACTTCAGCGGCATTGGGTATTTTAGTAGATGAAGGCAAATTGAGTTGGGATGATAAAGTTACCGACATCATTCCTGAGTTTAAAATGTACAATCCTTATGTTACCGAAGATTTTACCGTAAGAGACTTGTTAACTCATCGTAGCGGTCTTGGCTTGGGGGCCGGAGATTTAATGTTTTGGCCCGATTCAAATACTTTTACCAAAAAAGATATCATTCATAACCTACGCTATTTGAAACAAGTTTCTAATTTTAGAACAAAATATGATTATGACAATCTATTATATATTGTAGCCGGTGAAGTGGTGGCAAGAGTTTCCGGCACCACTTGGGAAAACTTTATTGAAACAAGAATTATGCATCCGTTGGATATGAAAGAAAGTGCTACTTCTTTTAAAAGAGTAAAAGATAAAAGTAATGTAATTGATCCGCATGCACCGGTTGAAGGAAAAGTAAAAGTTATCCGCCGAGACTGGAGTGAAATTGCAAATTCCGCTGGTGGTATTTACAGCAACATAACCGATATGAGTAAATGGATTATTATGCAAATGAACAATGGTAAATATGGAGAAGGGTTATCAAAAAAAATATTTAGCGACAAGGTTCATGAAGAAATGTGGACGCCACAAACCATTATTCCGGTTCATGGTCCAACAGCTTATAATACACATTTTTCAGCCTATGGTTTAGGCTGGTTTTTAAGTGATGTAAAGGGTTATTTACAAGCAACACATACTGGTGGCCTCGCAGGTATTGTAACACAGGTTACCTTGTTGCCAGAACTAAAATTAGGGATCATCGTTTTTACCAACCAGCAGTCGGGTGCAGCTTTTAGTGCTATTACCAATACCATTAAAGATAGTTACCTGGGTGTAAAAAGTAGTGATAGAATAAAACAACTGCACGACGGGGTTGTAAAAAATGAAACAGAAGCTGCTAAAATAACAGGGAATATTTGGAAGGATATTGAAACCCAGCAAAAAAACAATACGGTTGTAAAAGATGTAGCACTATTTACTGGAATCTATACCGACAAATGGTTTGGTGATATTGTGATCTCCCAAAAAAACGGCAAACTCTGGTTCGATTCCAAAAAATCTTTTTTATTAACAGGCGAAATGTTTCCGTACAAGGGAAACACATTTATTGTAAAATGGATAGACAGAAGCATGGATGCAGATGCCTTTGTGGAATTTGACCTTGATAATAATGGCAAAGCAAATAGGGTAAAAATGAATGCCATCTCACCTCTCACAGATTTTAGTTTTGATTTTCAGGATTTGGATTTTACGAGGATAAAATAATCTTGTAGTCAGGGTTGCCTTTCAATCATGATTCCATTGTTTAAAAGTATAAACTCTCTTTTTGTATTTTAAATAATTAATTTTAGATAATAAAACAACAGGTTATGGGATTAGTGTATGCTGAAATAAAATTGACAAATATTGAGGATTTGATCCTTGCGAAAAGACATATGATTGAACAGGAGGAAATTAAATCTATTAATTTGGATATGCCTGCTGATAGTGGGGCGTATATGATGGCCATTAATGAAACAATACAAGAGTAACTGGGTTTACCTTTAGTAGAAAAAAGAAATGCGCAAATGGCAGATAGCACCGTAGTAGAATATAAAGTAGTAGGCCCCATACAGGTAAAATTTAAAACCGGACTGCAGTATGCAATGCATTTGTTTTACCCGGTGATAGTGAACCTTTATTGGGTGCTATCCCGATGGAAGAGATGGACGTATTGATACATTCGCAAAGGCAGGAATTGATTATAATAAATTATGGTCATTTAAAGATGAAGTAGCAATTTGTTTATAGTTTTACATTAATTTTTTTGGAAATTAATCATTGTTGTCCGAGATAATTTAAACTTTGCTATATAAATCTAAGGAATAGCTTACTACCATTCAAAAGTCAAATTGTTTTTGCAAATGGGGGTGTACTGTTTTTTTTGAGCTAAAATTTTGTGTTTGTTCTTTTCGTCTTCGCTGTCGCTTTTGTTTGTAACTATTGATGATAGAAGTGAGGCAAGTATAATTCATTAAATGTATAGCTATGATTGAGGCAAGT
>JANXSK010000078.1 GCA_025352695.1 Ferruginibacter sp.
AACAGGTTGAACAAATACAGGAACTTATAGACCAGAAGGTTGACCTGCTAATTGTTTCTCCCAATGAAGCGGCCCCCATAACTCCTATTGTTGAAAAAGCTTTTGCAAATGGTATTAAAGTAATTATTGTGGATAGAAAAACAATATCGCAAAATTACACGGCATTTGTTGGTGCAAGCAACTATGAGGTGGGTGTAAACGCAGCAACTTTTACCAACGCTATATTAAAAGGTACCGGAAATGTATTGGAAGTTTCTGACATCCCCGGCTCTTCTGCAGACATTGACAGGCATAAGGGTTTTACAGAATTTTTAAAAAAATATCCAGGCATTAAATATGTAACGAAAGTATATGAAGTAGGTGATGAAAATCCATCCGGAGAAAAGCTTACACAATTTCTACAATCGGATTCCAACATTGAGATGATTTTTGCTCAAAATGACCGGCTTGCCTTTTCTACTTCCAAAATATGTAAACAAATGGGGCTGGATAAAAGAATAAAAATTATTGGAGTTGATGGTTTACCAGGTGAAAACGGAGGTATTGACCTTGTGGAAAAAAGAATTTTGGAAGCCACCATACTTTATCCTACCGGCGGAGAAGAGGCAATCCTTATGGCCGTAAACATTGCGGAAAATAAACCTTATAAAAAAGAAAATCGGTTAATGACTACCATTATTGATTCTTCCAACGTAAGAATTATGAAACTGCAAAATGAAAAATTACTTTTACAGCAGGAAGATATTGATAAAAGACAAAAAAGAATTGAAGAGCAGATTACCATTGCCAGAAACCAGACTAATATTATTGTTGCCATTTCTATAATACTGGCACTGGCATTAATTTTTGGAGCCATTTTATTTTATTATTTACAGGAAAATAAAAAAATAAATAAAAAACTTGAGTTACAAAAAGAAGAAATTTTATACCAGCGAAACCAGTTAATAGAATTGGGTAAAAAAGCAAAAGAAGCAACCGATGCAAAGTTTAATTTCTTCACCAATATTTCTCATGAACTACGCACCCCACTTACCCTTATACTGGGTCCGCTGGAAGACCTATTGTCATCACCCAAATTGCAGTTTTATATAAAAACACAATTGGAAATGGTTAAAAAGAATGCCATGCGGCTGCTCAGGCTGGTAAATCAACTGATGGATTTTAGAAAAATAGAGGAAGGTAAGATGAGGTTAAGAGCCAGTGAAAATAATATCACTGAATTTGTAACAGAGATTACCAATGCTTTTAAGGAAACAGCTGCCAAAAAGAAAATTAGTTACCGCATACACTCAAAAGATAACAACCTGAAAGTTTGCTTTGATGTGAATATGCTGGATAAAATATTATTCAATATACTTTCCAATGCTTTTAAATATACTAACGAACATGGCACCGTCAATGTATCTGTAAATAAAAGTGATGACAATAAAAATGTAACCATAAAAATTGAAGATTCAGGAATTGGTATGGGGCCTGAAACACTGGAACATGCATTTGATCTTTTTTACCAGGGTAATGAAGGAACGTACAAGGGCACAGGACTTGGGCTGGCACTTTCAAAAGAATTGATTACACTTCACCAAGGCAGCATAAAAATAAAAAGTGAAAAATGGAAAGGAGCTACATTTGAAATAAGCCTGCCACTGGGAAAAGAGCACCTGCAGGAAACTGAATTGGAAAAAGAGGTAACCCTTTACCAACTTAATTATGAGGATGCAAAAATATATACCAATGAAGCTGATGTATTGAACACAATAATTGCTGATGACATTTCAATTACAGCAAAAGAACAGTCAATTTTAATTATTGAAGACAATCCTGAAATAAGGATGTTTATTAAAAAGCAGTTGAGTAAAAATTATGAAATTATAGAAGCCGAAAATGGCAATATGGGTTTAAACCTTGCTTTTGAAATAGTACCAGACCTGATAATATCAGATATTTTATTACCGGGAAAAGATGGAATGATAATAACAGACACACTGAAAAATGACATCCGCACTTCTCATATACCCATTATTATTTTAACAGCCAAGGGAAGTATTGAGCAACAAATTGAAGGATTAAAATTAAAGGCAGATGCCTACCTGGTAAAACCCTTTAATGTGCAATATCTGGAAGAAACCATTAAAAGCCTGCTGCGCAACAGGGAAATTTTAAAAGGTCATTATACCAGCGAATTATCCCATGAAAATGTTCGTAATACTTCCGCAAAAAAAATTGACCGCAAATTCGTAAATGAATTTTCTGCTATTGTAGAAAGCAATATTGCCAATGAAAATTTTGGGGTGGAGGATATTTGTAAAGAAATTGGTATTTCAAGGGTGCAGCTTTACAGAAAAGTAAAAGCCCTGTTGGGTTACAACATTAACGAGTACATTCTGGATGTAAGGATGCAAAAAGCTAAATATCTATTGCTAAATGAGCACCTGTCAATTGCTGAAATATCTTACAAAGTAGGGTTTGCTTCACAGGCTTATTTTTCCACTGTTTTTAAATCAAAATTTAGTGTTACTCCAAAAGCATTCAAAGAAAATAAAAGCTGAGAAAAATACGATTAATTGATATTTATTTTATCAATTGTTTTTCCAATTCTTCCAGCGATACGCCTTTTGTTTCTGGCATTTTAGTGATTACCCATATCAGTTGCAACACCATCATCCCAGCAAAAAAAGCAAAAATGGGCCAGGGATTATCTTTAAAAACACCATATTTATCATCGAGAAAGAACGGTGTTATCAATGTAATAATGGCTGCAAATACCCAATGCACACTTGCACCAAAAGACTGTCCCGCAGCCCTGATTTTATTGGGGAAAATTTCTGAAATAAACACCCAAATAACAGCTCCTTGCCCTACTGCATGTGATGCGATAAAGATCAATAAAAAGCTCATTAACACTAAAGGGCTGGCATGAAATGCAAAACACACTGCCACCATAGCAAGACTAACAATATAACCAATCGAGCCAATCAGAAGTAATTTTTTTCTACCGAGTTTATCTATTAAATAAAGACCTACAAAAGTGAAAATTAAATTGGTACCGCCAATGGCGATAGAATTTAAAAGAGAATCTTTTGCACCCAAACCAATTTTAGACAATATTTCCGGGGCATAATATAAAATGAAATTGATGCCCGAAACCTGGTTAAAAAAGGCTATTAGAAATGCCAGCCAGATAATGGCTTTGTGTTTAGAACTAAAAAAGGCTGCTGGTTTTCCTGTAGGTGACTCCTGCTGGTTGCTTTTTATTATTGTTGCAATTTCCGCATCCGCATCTTCAACACCAATAAGCAACAGGGTTTCCTTTGCTTTTATAAGGTTGTTCTTTTTTGTAATTAACCAGCGGGGGCTTTCTGGCACCCCCATAACCATAACGGTATAAATAATAGCAGGAACTGCCAATACACCGAGCATCCAACGCCAGTCGTTGGTGCCACCTACACCCTGTAAAAAATAATTGGAAAGGAAGGCTATCAATATTCCAAACACAATATTAAACTGGTACATGGCTCCAAGCTTACCCCTTGTGGCAGGTGTTGAAATTTCGGAAATATAAGTGGGTGCTACTACGGAGGAAACGCCAATGCCGATACCGCCTATGAAACGAAAAAAAGAGAATGTGTAGGGGTCTTGAGCAAACGCAGAGCCAAAAGCAGAAATAGTAAACAGGATTCCTATCCAGAACAATACTTTTTTGCGGCCATATTTTTCAGTGGGGATACCGCCAAATATAGATCCGAACAATGTACCCCAAAGTGCCATCGACATAATAAAAAAACCATGAAATAAGGGAGAAGTGTGCCACAATTCTTTAATGGGGAGGTTGGCACCGGAAATTACTACTGTATCAAATCCAAAAATAAAACCAGCAAGTGCGGCCACAATGGACCATTGAAAGACTTTGCTTTTGTTCATGTGCAATTATTTAGTGAAGCAATATAGGGAAACTCGGTTGTTTATTTTATCATAATAATTGTTTTGAAAATTACGGGTACAAAATTCTTATGATGAACAACTTAAAATGAACGTTACAAAATTCTGCTTGAAGTGGAACGATTAGTTAAAGTCAAATTATTCATTTCTTCAATTAAAACGATGCCAGGCTTTTTATTCTTTTCAAAACTTCCTAAAGTTTTATCCATTTGCAATGCACGTGCACCATTGATGGTGGCCCATTGTAAAATTTCGGTAAGGGGAATTGAATTTGCTGTTGCTAACTGAATGGTTTTAATTTCTTCCAAAACACTTAACTGCCAATTACTGGCGTAGCTATCTGTGCCAATAACGATAGGGCAATTACTTTTTCTTAGCAACTCAATTGGAGGCGGCGTTTGCTCAATGTATTTATTTGCATTAATGCAGACGCAAAAGAAAAGTGACAAATTTGATTCGGTTTGCTTAGTTGCAATTGAATGGCTTTTATAAAAATCAATATCAACGTTACTGGTAAAAGTATTGTGCACCGATATGATGGATTGCTTATTATTAAAGTAAGGAAGCCAGCTTTGAAGGCTTGTTTTTCCGGTTGGTTGAAATCCGTCAATGTCAATACCAAAGTTTTTATACAGGTCTAGAAAACTTCCGCTTTTATTTTGGTACAATTCATCTTCTGCGCTGCACTCCTGGTTATGGATGGAAATAAGTTGATTGGTAGTTGCCTGATTTAACTGGGCAAACAACGTTTTTGAAACAGAGTAGGGCGCATGGGGAGTTAAAGAAGTTTGCGTAAGGTTGTTGTTATAATAGTTTGCGCAAACATCTTCTCCATCGGCCAATCTTTTGGTTGCCGCAGCATCAATAAAACCACTTATTTCTATAAAATTATGCCAGTGGAGGCTACTTTGTTTTTTTACTGTTATCGATTCAGGGGTATTGCAGATGTCGCCAACTGCCACAATGCCATTTCTGTACATTTCCTGCTCAGCATAGTGCATGGCTTGTTGTTTGGCTTCCTCCACCAAACTTCTGTTACGCATTACTTGTTGCACAAAATTTACCAAACCGAAACCTGGCGCAATTACATTTTTTAAATGACTAAGTTCTAAATGGCAATGTGCATTTATAAAACCGGGCGTTAAAAGGCCTTTAAATATTTGAATGTTATCGCCGGCATCCAGAATGTCCACGATGTTAATTACCTGACCTTCAGGGTTAGTAATTAAAACAAAATTGCCTGGTAATATTTCGTGGCCGGTAAAAATATAGTCGGCAGTAAATTTTCTGTACAAGTTGATTGGTTGATATAATGTAATTTTACCGCCTGCAAATGAACGGGTTAGTTTAAAGTTACTAATTAACTTATTTGCAAATTTTAAAAAGCTCAATAATGGTTGTGGTATAAGGGAGTGATACAAAGATGAAAAATAGTAGTACAACTGCCTGTTACCAACAATAAAATTACACTATGTTAGATAAATTAGATGCTATAAAGGGAAGATTTGATAATCTTGGTGTTGCGCTTACGAATCCGGAGATTGTAAGTGATAACAAAAAATTTACTTTTGTTAGCAAAGAGTACCGGAGTTTAGAGAAAATTGTGAATGCCAGAAACGAATACATTAAAGTACTTGATAATATTGAATTTAATAAAGAGGTACTGAATGGTGATGATGTGGAAATGCGGGATCTTGCCAAGCAGGAAATTCCTGCGCTGGAAGAAAGCAAAGAAGCTTGGGAAAAGGCGTTGCGAAATATGCTTATACCCAAAGATCCATACGATGAAAAGAATGCTATTTTAGAGATCAGGGCCGGAACAGGAGGTGACGAAGCTTCGCTTTTTGCTGGCAACCTATTGAGAATGTATCTTAAATATTGTGAGAAAAAGGGCTGGAAAACAGCTTTGCTTAGTGAAAGTGAAGGTACAGCAGGTGGGTTTAAAGAAGTACAGGTGGAAGTGGTAGGCGATGACGTTTACGGAACCTTAAAATTTGAAAGTGGTGTACACCGGGTACAAAGGGTGCCAGACACTGAAGCTAGCGGCAGGGTACATACCAGCGCAGCTACTGTAGCTGTAATGCCGGAGGCCGAAGAAATTGATTTTGAATTAAAAGAAAGCGATGTTAAAATGGAGACTGCACGTAGTGGTGGTGCCGGCGGCCAAAATGTAAATAAAGTTGAAACAAAGGTTTTTTTAACACATAAACCTACTGGGTTGGTGGTAATGTGTCAAACGGAACGCAGCCAGTTGGGAAATAAAGAAAAGGCCATGGATATGATGCGTACCAAATTATATGATGAAGAAGTACGTAAAGCCGAAGAAGCAATTTCGCATAAAAGAAAGAGTTTAGTAAGTACCGGAGATAGAAGTGCCAAAATTAGAACTTATAATTATCCTCAGGGCAGGGTTACCGACCATCGAATTGGATTAACTGTTTATAATCTTGATAATGTGTTAAATGGAGAAATACAGGACTTTATAGATGCTTTACAATTTGCCGAAAATGCAGAAAAGTTGGCTACAGAAAGTTAAGCTTATAATAACAAGCAAAAAAGTTTTACTGGTATTGTTTATATTATTATTTTTTATTACTTTGGTATAAATATAATCTATGCTGGAAGAACTTTTTAGTTTGATAAAAGAACAAGGTACGGATACAGTCATTACTAATCCTGTAGTGCCCAACGATCAAAATAACGCCGTAATAGCAGATGCTACACATTCTGTTGCAAGCGAATTGCAGGGCGTTTTGGCAGGTGGAGGTCTTCAAAATGTTTTATCACTTTTTAGCAATGGAGGAAACAATACAGGTGGGAGTTCGTTACTAAACAACCCCATTGTGAGTAATATTATCAGCAACTTTACCAACAAGTTAACCGCCAACCATGGAATAGCCCCAGATCAGGCAAGTGGTATTGCCAATAACCTGATTCCTGGCGTGCTTAGTAATTTAATAAATAAAACAAACGATCCTAACAATGGCAGTTTCGATATTGCCAGTGTTATAGGTTCATTAACAGGTGGAGCTTCAGAATCTGCCAGTGATAGTTTAAACATCGTTAGCTTAATAAGTAAGTTTACTGATGGTAGTTTAGATGCTAATAACGATGGGCATGTTGGACTTGATGATATAATTAGCAAGGTATCAGGTGGCGCAAAGCAACAGCAAGATCAAAATGGAGGGAGCGGACTGATGGATGCGATTAAAAGGTTTATATGACAGTAGTTTAAATTATTGTTAAAGCTAAACAAAAAGAGGATTGTTTTAATTTTACTTTACTTTATTGGTTAACTTTACTAAATAATTAGAAGTTGAATAAGTAAAAATTTTAACCAGTTCTTTTAAAAAACAAGCATTTAGATAT
This sequence comes from Ferruginibacter sp., assembly GCA_025352695.1. GTDB lineage: Bacteria > Bacteroidota > Bacteroidia > Chitinophagales > Chitinophagaceae > Ferruginibacter. The sequence continues at coordinate 7,306 of JANXSK010000078.1, forward strand.
CATTTTTTTACATTAAGTTATTCTTAACATAGATTACATTCTATGGCATCTGATTTGTATAATTATAATAAAATAACAATTAAATTTAAATTCAACTTTTTCTCATAAGCAGTTAGTTTTGGTAAACGGCCCCGATTTCTATCGGGGCTTCTCGTTTTTAAAAACTTTTAAAATAACTATAAAAGTGTCTATTTGCTGCCTAAAAAAATCTACGCATTTAATCTGAATCCAATGCCATGAATAGTTTCTAAAATAATAGAGGGATCTTCTTTAAAATGCTTTCTAAGTTTGGTAATAAATACATCCATACTACGCCCTAAAAAATAATCATCTTTACCCCAAACACTCAATAAAACTTCTTCTCTTTTTAAAACTTTATTAATGTGCAGGCAAAAGAAATTTAATAAGTCTGCTTCCCGCTGTGTTAAGGAAATTACTTTATCGATATCAATAATCTTTAAGTCCGCAAAGGAAAAGCGCATTCTGCCAATTTTATATTCATGCGCTTTTTCAAAATGCATCTTTTTTGTTCTTCTCAAAAAAACATCCATCCGCATCAATAGTTCCTGCATGCTAAAAGGCTTTGTAATGTAATCATCTGCACCAGATTTAAAACCATCCAGTTTATCCTGTTCCATAGATCTTGCAGTTAAAAACAATACTGGTACGATATCGCTTTTTTGTCGAATTTTTTTTGCAACCGTAAAGCCGTCTTTAATAGGCATCATTACATCAAGCAGGCAAATATCAAAATGATGTTTTTGAAATTGTTGCCATGCAATTTCACCATCGCTGCACCATATAACTTCATAGCCTACTTCTTCCAGGTTGTCTTTTATTACAAATGCAAGGGAGCTGTCATCTTCAGCTAATAAAACTTTTGCTTTACTCAACATAGTTATTTATTTTTCTGGTAATAATATTTTAAATTCTGTACCAACTCCGGGAACGCTCTTTATAACAATCTTCCCATCGTGTGCGTCAATAATTTTTTTTACAAAGTTAAGGCCAAGACCAAAACCATTTACATGGTGCACATTACCTGTTGGAACCCTGTAAAATCTGTTGAATAGAAATTTAAAGTTTTTTTCTTCTATACCAATGCCTTTATCTTTAATAGAGATGGCATACATGCTACTGTCGTCACTATAAGCAGTAATGACAATGTAAGGGCTTCCATTGCTGTATTTAATAGCGTTTTCAATAAGGTTTATTATCACTAATTCAAGATGAGCCCTATCAGCATTTATTAAAGGGTTTTTTTCATCAGCCGCAAAATGGACACTTGCATCCTTATTATTTATAAGAGGTTCTAACTGGTCAATAGCATGCTGCATTAATTCATTCACTTTACACAATTCTTTTTTTACAATAATATTTTTATTATCGCCAGAGGCAGTTTTTAAAAGCCGTTCAACCTGATTTTGCAAATGTTCTGTTTGTTCTTTAATAACGGTACCGTATTTTATCAACCTGCCGGGCTGGTTTACAATGGCTGGCTGTATCAGCACATCACTGGCAATTTTCATTACCGCCAATGGCGTTTTAAATTCATGGGTAAAATTATTAACAAAATCTTTTTGTAATTCATTTAAAAATTTTTGCTTGTACAAATAAACAAGACTTACAGAAAGCCCAATTAATACCAGTAAAAGCAGCACAGCAGTAATTATCCAAAAAAGCATTTCGTGAATGATGTAGTTGCTGCGATAAGGAAAATGAAGTATTAAATAATCGTAATTTTTACTTAGTGGCGTAAGAGGAGCAATGGCATTTTTTGCATAGGCAGAACCGACGGTTGATAAATAAAACTGGTACTTAAATGCATTTTTTTTACTTGAATAAACACCTACCAAACAATCTGTCCATACATCAAAATCTTCAAATTCGTTGCTAAGATTGTGGTATAAAGAATCTTTATTTGGTATGGAATCTAATTTAACCAGGTAAGTATTTTGATCTGTAATTTCAACCACTTGCTTTATCTGAAATGCTGGATTATCTGAAATTTTTACATCTTCAAATAAACCACGTATGCTTTTTAACACACCTGAATTAAATTGTTGCTGTTCTAATGTATATACTCTTTTTAACCAATATAACTGTGTAACTATTATTAGGGCAATAATGATAGTTATGCTCAACATTATCCATCTTAAAGTTGTTGATTTCATTAACACAAAGTTCATGTTTAACTGTAAGATAATTTTAGCACCGAGGTTAAGCGCATGTTAAACGCAAAATTGGCCCCACAATACATTATCTACAATACTCAATATTAACTTATTAATTACCCACATTAAAAAAACATTATTTAACAGGGTATATAATAAGAGTGTATGTGGGTTATTTTTAAAAAAAAATACTTAATAAGATATTTGCTGGCTTTACTTTTTAAAATGTAGCAAATATCATTTTAAAAGAAGGGTTAAATGTTTTATTCATTAAAGCAAGTTCATATTTTTATTACCGTATTAAAAAATTTAAGTTTGCACAATGAGTGGTAGTTCGCAAATATTTCAAACCAGTAGTCCAACACGTTGGAGAAGTTTTAAATGGTCTTTAAGAGTTTTGTTAATGATTATTCTATTTTTTTTGGTTGTTGTGGTAGTGGCGTTGATACGAGGCGTTAATCCATCGCCGGTAAATATTGAAAATCTGTCAAAATCATATGAAAATAAACTTGACCCTTACAATCCCCTAACCTTTGCCAATAGTCAAAATAAAAAATACAAAGGCTTCAAAGATTTTCTTGTAAGAAGAATTAAAGATGATTCTTTAAGAGCCATCAGCCAGGCAAAAAATAAACAAGTAGATAAAATACCTTTTATAAGAGCTGCTTTTTATACACCCTGGACGGCAAACACGTCCTTACCAGATCTTGAAAAATATGGAGATAAATTAAATACTATTTTTCCTGAATGGTTCTTTATAGATACGTCTAATAATTTTCGTTTGCAAACTAGGATAGATAGTGCAGGACTTGCTTTGATGAGAGCAAAGGGTTTACGGATAATGCCTATTTTAAATAATTTTAATTCTACTAAAAAGGATGCGGCGGGTGAACTTAAACCAGACTTTGATGGTGCTTTATTGCATGGTATTTTAAATAACCCGGCAAAGCAAAAACAATTTATTAAGCAGGTTGTGGATACATTGTCTTTTTATAATTTTCAGGGAATTAATATAGACTTTGAAGAACTAAACGAACCTACAAATGTACCACTTTCTGATTTTCAACAACAATTATACCAGGCGTTACATGCAAAAAATATGATTGTAACCATGGATGTTGCGGTAAAAAATGACGACTATGATTATAAAAAATTGTCAGAATACAATGATTTTATAATTCTGATGGCTTACGATCAATTCAACAGCGTTGCGACTGGTCCCGGACCTATAAGTGCACAAAAATGGATTGAAGAAGCAGTTGACTGGACGGCTTCAAAAATAGAAAGTAATAAAATAATTTTAGGTATTGCAGGTTTTGGATACGATTGGACTACCGATGAAGAAGGCAAAAAAGTAGTACATGATATCACGTATACAGAAGCCATTAACAGGGCTAAAATTTCTAATTCAACTATTGATTATGATGATGAAAGTTACAACCTGCATTTTAGTTACACGGATGAACACGTAGATGATAGTACAAAAGAAGTTATTAAAATAGCTCATGAAATATGGTTTACAGATGCAGCTACTACCTTTAATATTCTTCGGTTTAGCGATGAGTATGCAACCGCAGGTACAGCATTATGGCGTTTGGGTGGAGAAGATTCCAGAATGTGGAACTACTATAATGTCAATTTAAGTAATGCAGCTTTAAAAAAATCCCCTTTTTATTTTAACCAGTTGTCGATAATTCCTTACAACATTAACCAAAAACCAACTTCCGTTGGAGAAGGAGAATTGCTTAGAATTTTATATACGCCACAGGAAGGTAAAATTGATTTGCAGATAGACAGTACCGAATTACTAATAACAGAACAGCAATATAAAGTGTTGCCATCCGGCTATGTGTACCAAAAATTTGCAGAAGATAAAACACCCATAGGACCGGGGCATAAAATAATCTTAACCTTTGATGATGGACCAAGTCCGGAGTATACACCTCAAATATTAGATATACTTAAAAAAGAAAAAATACCTGCAACATTTTTTGTAATTGGGTTAAATACAGAGCAAAATATACCACTGCTGCAAAGAATTTTTCGGGATGGACACGAAATTGGTAACCATACTTTTACCCACGGCAATATTGCTAAAATGAGCCCACAAAGGGCGGAACTTGAAATTAAATCTACCAGGCTATTGATAGAAAGTATTACCGGTCATTCAACAATTTTATTTAGAGCCCCTTACAATGCGGATAGTGAACCACAAACTTTTGAAGAAATTGAACCGATTGCACGCAGTCAAAAAGATAATTATATTACCATTGGTGAAAGTATTGACCCTAATGATTGGCAAGTAAATGTAAGTGCCGATAGTATTGTAGCCCGAACCATCCGTATTACAGAAGAAACCGGTGCAAGTATTATATTATTGCACGACGCAGGCGGAGAAACCCGGCAGGCTACGGTGGATGCATTGCCTCAAATTATTGCTTACTTTAAAAAAAGAGGTTGCGTATTTACAACTGTGGCAGATTTAATGGGTAAAACCCGCAATGATGTAATGCCTTTATTACCACCTAGTAAGGATGGATGGATGAGAAAGTTGAATTTCTTTTTTGCAGAGGCTACTTACTGGGGAAGCCATATGCTGTTTGCATTATTCATTGTAGGAATTGTGCTATCAGTAGGCAGAATGGTTATTATGGCGGTACTGGCTGGTATCCAAAAAAAGAAAGAGTCAAAACAAATTCCTGTTGCAATTTGGCCTGCCAATAATATGCCAAGGGTAAGTATTATTGTTCCTGCTTACAACGAAGAGATCAATGCCATACGAACAGTTAATAGTTTACTTATGCAAGATTACACCAACTTACAGGTAGTATTTGTTGATGATGGAAGTAAAGACAGTACTTATGAAACAGTGCGTAATGCATTTAAAAACATGCCCAATGTAAAAGTATATACAAAAGCAAATGGCGGCAAGGCTTCAGCATTAAATGTGGGGATAGCAAAAGCAGACAGTGAGTTTGTAGTTTGCATTGATGCGGATACACAATTAAAAACAGATGCTGTTTCTAAATTGATGCAAAAATTTACCAGTGAAAAAATTGCCGCAGTGGCAGGCAATGTAAAAGTAGGTAACGAAATTAATATGATCACCAGATGGCAAAGCATTGAGTACATCACTTCCCAAAATTTTGACCGCAGGGCTTTTGATTTGCTGGATTGTATTACAGTAGTGCCTGGCGCTATTGGCGCATTTAGAAAAGCCGCTGTTATTGAAGCAGGCGGTTTAACCACAGATACATTGGCAGAAGATTGTGACCTTACCATGCGTTTACATCGTATTGGCTACGAAGTAAGAAATTGTTCGGATGCTATTTCTTATACCGAAGCACCAGAAACCATGAAGCAGTTTATGAAACAACGTTTTCGCTGGAGCTTTGGGGTTATGCAATGTTTTTGGAAACACAGGGATGCTATCTTTAATCCAAAGTATAAAAAATTTGGTATGGTAGCAATGCCCAATATCCTCATTTTTCAAATGATTTTACCCTTTTTGGCGCCATTGGCAGATTTGATATTGGCGTTAAGTTTAATTGCCGCCGGATTTGGTATTATACCAGCCAGTATATCGCACATTGTAATTTATTACATCATATTTACGCTGGTAGATGTTGCAGGTGCAGCACTGGCTTTTGCTTTTGAAAAAGAAGATTATAAAAAACTCATCTGGATGATTCCACAACGGCTGGTATACCGTCAGTTGATGTATTATATCATTATTAAATCTTTCAGTAAAGCTATCAAAGGCGAATTGCAGGGATGGGGAGTTTTAAAACGTACAGGCAATGTTAAAGAAATTACAATTTAAAAATAATTACAATGTACCCAATTACCAGTAATTGTAATTGTTCAGCAATGGTAAAACTGCTTTACATTTGCTGTCAAATTAATTAATATGTATGTCAATCCAACATTAAAATATTACGTACATCACTACACTAAAATATATAATTAAATAAATTGGCAACAGCGGCATCCGATAGAAAATCTTTTTTTAAGCGCTTGGGCGGTAAGCTACAGGACGAAGAGCAAACTGAAATGACCTTCTTTGATCACATTGAAGAATTACGCTGGCACATAATACGCAGTGTAATCGTGTGGATTGTTGCTGCTATTCTCATTTTTATTTACATCGATTGGGTATACGACAACATTATACTTGCCCCTACCTTTCCTAAATTTTTTACTTATGGCGCCTTATGTAATTTTGGCCACTGGCTTCATTTAGGGGATAGTTTTTGTATGCCAGTAATTACAATCAATTTTCAGGTAACAGAAGTTAATGGTACGTTTACTTCTGCTATCAATATCGCCATGATTGGTGCGCTTGTTATTGCATTTCCTTACATTTTCTGGGAGCTTTGGCGTTTCATTAAACCTGCCTTATCCACAAAAGAAAAAAAATACGGGCAACACAGTATACTTTTTGTTTCCCTTTGTTTTTTTACAGGCGGGGCTTTTGGCTATTATTTGCTTGCACCATTCACTTTTAATTTTTTAGCAAGCTTTACCCTCGGTAAATCTGCTATGATACAATACCGCCCTTCTATTAATGATTATGTTGAAACACTCACTAATCTCATTCTTGGTTGTGGAATTGCATTTGAATTTCCTGTGCTGGCTTTTGTGCTGGCAAAAATTGGTATCATTACTGGTGCCATGTTAAAAAAGTATTTCAAATTTGCGTTTGTAATCATATTGGTTGTAGCTGCAGTAATTACACCTTCACCAGACTGGACAAGTCAGTTTATTGTAGCAATTCCCTTGTTGTTTTTATATTGGATAAGTATCCTGCTGGCAACAAGTGTTGATAAGAAAAGAGCTAAAGACGAAAAGGATTGGAGCTAAATCTAATTCATAATTGATAATGAGATAATGGGATAATACTTTAAATTTGTAGTATTCCCATTATCCATTATTTATTAAACAAGTATCAATTAATGATATGTCAACATTTAACCTACAATTGCCAATAGCCCTTGGTTGCGACCACGCCGGATTTGATTGCAAAGAAGACCTTATTTCTTTTTTAGAAGCAGAAGGAGTTACATTTAAAGATTATGGCACTTTCAATAAAGATTCCGTTGATTATCCGGATTTTGCCCATCCGGTTGCATTGGCTGTTGAAAAAGGTGAAGCAGCTTTTGGCGTTTTATTGTGTGGCAGTGCTAACGGTGTTGCCATTACTGCAAACAAACACCAAGGTGTAAGAGCCGCCATTTGTTGGGGCGAAGAACTGGCAGAACTGGCACGAAAACACAACAACGCAAATATTTTGTGCATACCTGCACGTTTTGTTAGAGATGGCGATGCTGAAAAAATGCTTGATATTTTTATGAATACTGCTTTTGAGGGCGGCAGACACCTCGATAGAATTAATAAAATGACTTGCTGATAATATTATTAGTAGGGCGTATCCCCAATCCGATGCGGCTTGGGGCCGGGCTATCGCTACAATATTTTTTTAATACCTCAAAAAAGGATTTTCGCTACTATCCCTTACGCTTTGAGGTAAAGCAAAAAAATACGATTCATTAAAACAAACTGCCACACCAATAGCAAACCTACACAAGATTAATAAATGATACATCCCAAAATCAGCTATTAGAAACTTCCAAACCATTCATCAATAACAATCTTAAACCTAATTGCAATCCTTTTATTTTGCATCAAAATTTAATACATGAAAAAAATAGTTATCTTCTTAAGTCTCTCATTTTTTTGTCAATTTGCCTTATTTGCACAAATAGATACTGCGGCAAAATATGGCACTACTATTACTGCGGCTGACCTAAAAAAACATTTAACGATAATAGCCAGCGATGAATTTGAAGGTAGAGAAACCGGCACCGAAGGACAACGCAAAGCCGCCGCCTACATTGAAAACCAGTTTAAGCAAATGGGCTTAAACTCAGCAGTAGCTTTAAATGGCTACCAGCAGATGTATCCTTTGTACCAGGATAGTATTAGCAGCGAATTAACCGTTAACAAAAAAAAGGCTGTCTATGGCACAGATTATATTTGCTCAGCAGCAAGCAGCGAAAACGGCACCAGTAAAGCAACTAAAATAATTTTTGTCGGATATGGTATCGATGATACTAATTACAGTGACTATACCAGCATTGATATTAAAGGAAAAATCGTGGTATTTTTTTTAGGAGAACCCAAAAAGGAAGGTAAATATTTTATTGCAGCATCGGGCAGGTACAGTAAATGGACCTACCCGGGTTTGGCAGCAAAATTAGCTACTGCAAAAGCAAAAGGTGCAGTAGGTGCTTTTGTAATTAATTCAACGCAGGAAACGTTTAATCAAAGCTTTGTTGACAACAGCAAAAAAACAAACTTTTATTTTCCGCACAAAAATGAAGGAAAGCCGGTAAATTATGCACAACTTTCTCATGCATATGCAAAAAGTATTATTGGTAATAATTTTGATACACTTTTAAAACAGGCAAAAGCCAGCCTCGTATTTACTACCAATTGGTTGACCGAAAGCAAGGTAAAAGTGCAGTTTAATTATACTAAATTTCGTACTACGGTTAATGCCAGCAATGTGATTGGTATTGTAGAAGGTTCCGATAAAAAAGACGAATACGTATTTTGTACTGCTCACTACGACCATTTGGGTAAACACGATGGGAAAATTTATTATGGCGCTGATGATGATGGAAGCGGTACATGTGGTGTAATAGAAATGGCAGAAGCTTTTGCAAAAGCAAAAGCAGCAGGGCATGGTCCTAGAAGAACAATTGTATTTATGACTGTAAGTGGAGAAGAAAAAGGGTTATGGGGAAGTGAATATTACAGCGATCATCCTGTTTTTCCATTGGAAAAAACTACTGTTGATTTAAATACTGATATGGTGGGTAGGGTAGATACTGAACGTAAAACTGGTGACACATTAAACTATGTATATGTTATTGGTCATAATAAATTAAGTAGTGATTTGCCGGGAATTAATGAAGGAGCTAATGATAAATATACCCAGTTAGTGCTGGATTATAAATTTGATGATCCTGCTGATAAAGAAAGAATTTACTACCGCAGCGACCATTATAATTTTGCACGTAAAGGGGTGCCGGTTTTGTTTTTTTATGATGGCATGTTAAAAGCAGATTATCACAAACCTACCGATACAGTTGATAAAATTAATTTTAAATTATACGAAAAAAGAGTGCGTATGATATTTTATACTGCATGGGAAATTGCCAATCGTGAAGACATGCTTAAAAGAGATATCCCATTAACGGAAGGATCAAGATAACAATCGAAAAATTAAAAATAAGCGATAGGCTCCACATTTTTGGGAGCCTATTTTATGTCCTTTATCACGGGCGTAAAACTAAATTATAACTGCAACATTTGTACCTGCTATATTAACCTGCTAACTCCTGCAGGCTACAGCAATTTTGGGTTTTGATAATATTATGCGGACTGTTTTTTAATACATTTACAATAATAGCTTCTTCTGACGCTTCTTTATATTTTTTACTAAATGGAATTTCAATTTCATTTTCTTTTTCAAAATCATCAACCTTATTTTTTTGCCTCACCAGAATATTTCTTAAGGCTACGCCCAATCTTTCTTTTACACTAACGGTGGTAGATACGCCAAACAAAACTTCCGGATTGGTTTCAAGCCCGATATTAAAAACATACTGCTCCATTTCTTCAAAGTCCAGGTTTTGGCAATTGATATACAAACAGCCATCTCTTAACCCCATAACTTTACCTTTATACCGATGACCTTCAGAAATAGAATGCACCAATATTTGCCCGCTTTCATGTTCTTTTAAAACAAAAGGTGTTTTAATGATGCGGTCGCTGCCGTCTGTTTTTTGATAATATAAATAGTAATTGCCCACATAATACTTCTTTAAAATCTCAAAAGAAAAATGATTGATTTCATGTGTTTTAAATGGGAAAATGGCGGATGCTTCATCACGGGCCTGTAGCTTAGGCTTTTCAAGTATCCAGTCATCCCACTCATTTAATGGCACCCGCAAAAAAACAAGTAAGGCATTTACTTTTATAATTTTTGCACTACCATTTTTCCAATAACTCTGAAGGGTTTTTCCACTTATCCAATTATATACATGGTATTCGCTTCGCTTACTTAAATATTGCATAAAGCCGTTTACTGAACCACTCCGCAGGTTCAGCATATCTTTCTCTAATTTTAATTTGCCAATCACAAAATAATGGGCTACCAAATCAGGATTGTCGATAACAGCCAGTGTTATCTTTTTATTAATCACCAATGCCATATTGTTAAAGTGGGTACGGGTAAAATGGTCCCAATCCGCCATTCCTTTTTCAGGAAAAAAAAGCTTTATTATTTCAGTATGAAACTCTATTGCTTTTTTTATTTTTTTGCTTAGCAGCATAATAATTTAGTTAATTTTTTTACGGTCAAAACAATCTATAAGTTTTGACTTACAAATTTACTAAGTTTTGACTTAATTTTTGAATTGATAATCAGCAATTTAATCATCAATAAGATTTTTTTTTGACGGTTATTTTCCAGCAAGGCATTGTTTACTTTTGAACAACTGAAAAATTAACTGTAAAATATTATCAAATGATTTCATCCAAATTAATTCATGGCCTCGTAGCATTTTTAATTTTCATTGTCATTCCTTTTGCTTCTTTTGCCCAAAACTATTTGTTGAAAGGTGTTGTAAAGGATATGCAGGGTAATCCTGTTCAGGGAGCTTCTGTAAGTTTAAAAGGTACCAACAAAAACATAGGCACTACAACAGGAGCCGATGGTAGTTTTTCACTTCAAATCCCTGCCTCAAACAGTAGCATTGAAATTAGTATTGTAGGCTATAAATCTAAAACAGTTGAAGTAAAAGAGGAAACAACTATTGTAGTAATGCTACAGGAATCACCCAGCCAGTTGGGCGAAGTTGTAATGGTTGGTTATGGCACACAAAAAAAATCGAACCTTACCGGTGCGGTAGCTTCCATAGGTAACAAAGATTTTAAAAATCAACCGCTCAGCAATCTTGCCAACAGCATCCAGGGCAAACTATCTGGCATTAATGTTACTTCACCGTCGGGTACACCGGGTGCAGGTTTGCTGGTAAGCATCCGTGGTGCACAAAACCCTTTGTATGTGGTAGATGGTATTCCGATGCTGAGTGAAAGTAACTCTTCTTTATCTACTTCATTTAATACCACTGGTGAAGAAGTTGGGCAGGGACAAAACCTGAGTTCTATTTCTGATATTAATCCGGATGATATTGAATCTATCGAAATTTTAAAAGATCCTTCTTCTGCTGCTATTTATGGAGCAAGGGCTTCCAATGGTGTGGTGCTGGTAACAACTAAAAAAGGTAAGTCTGGCAAAACACAAACAGGCTTTAATATGTACACCGGTTTTCAGCAGGTAGCGAGAAAAATAAAATTTATGAACTCCACGCAGTTTGTAAGTATGGTGGAGGAAGCCAGGGCCAACGATTTAAAATTATACAAGGCAGATAACAACGTATTTGGTGCCGGTTTTGATCCAAAGGTGTTAACGGATCCGCTAATTTATTCTGCAGGCCCCGGCAGTGTAAATACCGTTTGGCTCGATCAAATTTTTAGAACTGCCCCCATCAGTAATTATGAAATTAACCTTAAAGGCGGCAATGATAAAACAAAGTTCTATTTAAGTGCAGGATATTTCGATCAGCAGGGTATTGTAATTCAAAATTATTTTAAAAGGATGAATGCCCGCTTCAATCTGGATCACAATATCAATGATAAAATTACTGTAGGCGTTAATTTATCTATGAGTAAAAGCCTTAACAGGCGTAGCTTTAACGATGATACTTATAGTGGTATTGTTACCAATGCTATCGGGGCATCTCCGCTAATGCCGGTGTACGATGCCAATGGCAGCTATTCAAAATTTGAAGATTACCAGGTTAGTTGGCTATCTGACAATCCGGTAAAATCTGCACATGAAATATTGGGCTTTACTGATGGCTATCGCTTTATGGGGACTGCTTTTGGAGAATACAAAATTACGCCAGACTTAAAATTCAAAACCTCTTTTAGTACAGATTATACTTCCTTAACAGATAAGCTTTTTTTATCACCCATTACCACTGATGGTGGTCCAATTGGAGGAAGGGCAACAAAGGCTAATTATACCAGTACAACCTGGCTGAACGAAAATATTTTTAATTACCAGAAATCAATTGGCAAAAATTCAATCGGCGTATTAGCGGGTTTTACACAGCAGGGTACTACATCTGATAGGATTGCTACAGCAGGGCAAGGCTTTCCGTTGGGTAGTAATTTGTCAGATGTTTCAGTTGCTGCCATTATCACCCGTGTACCGGTTCCCCCGGGCGGCAACAACCGCCTGCATTCTTACCTGGCAAGGGTTACGTATGATTATGATGGTAAGTATTTATTAAGTGCGGTGCTGCGTAGCGATGGATCTTCCCGTTTTCCACAAGGTAAACAGTACGGCTATTTTCCAAGTATCAGTGCTGGCTGGAATGTGAACAAGGAAAAATTTATGGAAGTTAGCAAAGTGTTGACTGCTTTAAAAATTAGGGCTAGTTATGGCTTTACCGGCGATCAGGAAATTGGTGATTACCAGAATAAACCCTTGTGGCAGCCTGCTGTGTACAACGGCCAATCCGGCCTTAAACCAAAACTGATTGTAGATCCAAATTTAACCTGGCAGAAAAACCGGGGGGCTAATGCAGGCATTGATTTTGAATTTTTTGGAGGGCTTATCGGTGGCTCGGCAGATTATTTTGTAAACACCCGGACAGATTTATTGAATTATGTACCCATCGCCGGTACCACCGGTTTTGCAACTTTGCTTACCAATGGCGGTTCTGTACAGGATAAAGGCTGGGAGGTTAACATAACCTCCCGAAATATCAGTAACAAAGATTTTAGGTGGACAACTAATTTCAATATCACCTACCAAAAAAACACCTTGTTAAAAACACCCGTTAATAACCAATTGCTCAGCGCTTTTAATGATTTAAGTCCTACACATATATTGCAGATAGGCCAACCTGTTGGCACCTTTTGGGGCATTAAATACGAGGGTGTAAACAAACAGACAGGAGACCCGATTTACCAGGATTTAAATAAAGATGGTGTAATAGATGCAAGTGATGCTCAGGTACTTGGTCATGCAAGAGCAGATTATTTTGGGGGTTTCAATAATAATATAAAATATAAAAATCTGGAATTGATGATTGCTACTCAATTCAGTATCGGTAATAAAGTATATAATCTTATAAGGCCCGTTTATGAAAATCTTGGTTACAGTAATAATGGAGGACTTACGCAGGTTTATGCCAACAATTCGCTCAACTCGTTAAACCGCTGGCAAAAGCCGGGTGATGTAACTGATGTGCCTCGCTTTTCTTATGTAAACAAAAATTACATTGAAAACTCCAGCATGTTTTTAGAAAATGCTTCTTTTTTTAGGATACGTACTGTAAACCTTAGTTACACTTTTAATAAAAAAATGATAAAATTTGTCAACAATGTACAAGTATATGCGCAGGTGCAAAACTTGTTGGTGGTTACAAAATATAAAGGCTTTGACCCGGAAGTTAGTTCCAATGGAGGAAACCAGGATAGAACCGCAGGTGTTGATTATGCAGCCTACCCGCCGGCCCGGACTTTTACACTTGGCTTCAACCTTAGTTTTTAATTTAAAAAAATGCTGATCATGAAATTTTATATAAAAAATATTTTCCTTTTTTCTTTTGCGGTACTGGTTATTTCATCCTGCCAAAAGTTGGATGTTAGTTCACCTAGCGATGTGCCTACCAACAATGTTTTTAAAAATGCAGATGGCTTACGGTCTGCAGTAATTGGTATGTACAGCACTATGCAGGTAAAAGAATATTACGGTGCCTATTACCCTTTAATGGCCGATCTTAATAGCGATGCACTTACCCAGGGCGGTTACGATATTCCGAGTTTAAATGAAATTGGACTACATGCTATTACCCCTACAAATTTATATGCAGAGCGTATATATGTTGCAATTTATAAAACAATTGCAACAGCCAATGCTATTTTACAATCAGTAGATGTTATCAGCGACCCAAATCTTGGTGAAGCTGAAAAGAAAACGATCAAGGCACAGGCTTTAGCAATCAGAGCCCTTGGGCATTTTGATTTGCTTCGACTGTATGGTTATCATTGGGATTTGAATTCTCCCAATGGCATACCCTTAATTACAAGTGTGCAAAAAGCAACAGACATTGTACCAAGAAGTACAGTGGCAGATACCTATACTGCCATCATCAAAGATTTAAAGGATGCCAACAGTATTATTCCTACAGATTTTACTGATGCTAAATATGCCAATATACTCTTTATAAAAGGGCTGCTAGCAAGGGTTTATTTATATAAAAAAGATATGGTAAATGCCGCTGATTTTGCCACACAGGTCATCAACGACGGCACTTTTAGTTTGCTGGATGCCAGTACTTTCCCAACTATTTATTCAGGCAGGTTAAGTGCAGAATCTATTTTTGAATTGACTTTTGATGCACAGAACCAAAGCTTCTTTAATGGCACCACCTATGTACGCCCCGAAGCATTGCGTACTGAGGTTTTCTTTCTCGCCAATCAAAAACTGAATTTATTCTTTCAGTCAAGGCCGAGAGATAAAAGAAGCGAACTGGTAGATTTTGTAAACAATGATCCGGGCATTTTACCCGATGGCAGAACATTAAAATACAGGGGTGAAGTAACAAAGGACAATCCGGCTTACATGATGCGGATAGCTGAAATATACCTGATAGCAGCAGAAGCGAAAAAGCTTTCTGGTGGAGGTTTAACATACCTTAACCAGTTGCGGGAATACAGGGGCATGGAAGATATATCACCTGCCGGCGTACCCAGCGAAGCCAGCTTTTTACAGGCTGTGCTGGATGAAAGGTTAAGCGAATTAAACTTTGAAGGTCACCGTTTTTTTGACCTGGCACGTTACCAGTTAATGGAGAATATAATTGGCGTGAGCAATGAGTATTCAGTATTCCCCATACCACAAAGAGAAGTAATTGCAACAAATCAGCAGGTAAAACAAAACCCTGGATTTTAAATTTTTTATGCCACACCTTGCCATAACTGAATTATTAAAAAGAGCTTTTAAAAAAGCTAATAAAGAAATTAGTAATAATTTATTTATAGATGATTGCATGCAGCAAAGCAGAAGAAAATTTTTGAAGCAGGCATCCATATTGGGAACTGGTATTTTACTTGGCCCATCTTTATTGAAGGCGGGCAATTTTTCAACCGATAAAAAAATCGTAATTATTGGGGCAGGTATTGCAGGATTAAATGCAGCACATCAATTAAAAAAATTGGGTTTACAAACTACTGTTTATGAGGCTGCCAACCGGCCCGGTGGCAGAATGTATACGTTGAAAAACTATTTTGCCACCAATATCACTACAGATATTGGTGGCGAATTTGTTGATACTACACACAAGGAAATAATAGCACTGGCTAAAGAATTAAATGTAGATTTTTATGATTTACGAACCGATAAATTAGTAAGTAAAACGTTTTATTTTGGAGGAAGAAGTTATACAGAAGAAGAGTTGGGCGAAGCGTTAAAACCTTTTGTAGGCCAGATGGAAAAGGATATTCAGTCTTTACCCGAAATTAAAAATTATACTACATGCGCAGTTTTTGAAAAGCTGGATCAGCAATCTATTGCAGGTTATTTAACTAAGCTTGGAATTAGTGGCTGGCTCTACGATTTTATTTATGTGGTATTAACCCGTGAATATGGCATCGAAGCATCGGAACAATCTGCCCTTAACTTTTTAATCATGTTTGATGCACCTGCTAGCGACAATAAAAATTACGAGCTCTTTGGTAGTGACCATGAAGTTTTTAAAATAAAGGGAGGCAGTCAACATCTCACAGATACATTGGCTGCAACCATGTCATCAACTATCAGGCTGCAGCACCAACTGCAATCGATCACTCAAAATAAAAATAACATTACTTTAATATTTAATCAAGAAGGAAAAAAAATAATTGTTGAGGCTGATTATGT
Source organism: Ferruginibacter sp. (assembly GCA_025352695.1). Lineage (GTDB taxonomy): Bacteria > Bacteroidota > Bacteroidia > Chitinophagales > Chitinophagaceae > Ferruginibacter. Next base: position 23,548 of record JANXSK010000078.1, read on the forward strand.
GGTGATGACGCTGCCTTTTTCTATTTTGCGAAAAATTCCATTTCTTGCAGCTATGCCAATACAAAAAAGAAAATGTATTGATGAGTTGGGATATGGTAACAGTTGTAAATTTATTATCGGTTTTAAAGATAAAACATGGCATGCTGCAGGCAAGCAAGGGTATACATTTACAGACGAAGCTTTTGGTTGCGGATGGGATAGTAGCCAGATGCAATCAGATAAGGAAAGTAGTTTTACTGTATTTGGTGGCGGCAAGTTTGGGGATGAAATGAATGAACAGCAACAGCAAAAATTAAGTAAGCAGTATGTAGCAGCATTGGATACAATTTATCCTGGGTCAGCTAAAGCATATAGTGGAAAAAATATAAAATTTTGCTGGGCAAAATCGCCTGTTGCCAAAGCCGGATATAGTTGTTTTAAAACAGGGCAATGGTCAACCCTTGCAGGATGGGAAGCCATACCTGTAGGTAATATCCATTTTGCCGGAGAGCATACCAGCATCGAATTTCAGGGCTATATGAATGGTGCTGCTGAAACCGGAAAAATGGCAGCTGAACAAATTGCTGCAAAAATTTTTAGCATTTCAAAAGTAAATAACCTACGTTATTAAGGGCAAGATATTAATATCATTATGCAAAAGAAACAATTGGTTCGCCAAAAAAATATGAGCAACGCAGCAAAAATATTAGCAAAGAGAAAACAGTTTGTGCCGCATGCCATCGGCATCTTTAATCCATCCACAGCAGCAAGTGCAAGTGGAAGTACGATCACTGATGCAGACGGAAAAGTGATGATAGATTTTGCTGGCGGCATTGGTGTGGTAAATGCAGGTCATTGTCCGCCAACAGTGGTAAAAGCCATTGCAGAACAGGCAGCCAAACTAATTCATTGCAGTTTTAATGTAGCGTCTTATGAAGTATACATACAGCTTGCAGAAAAACTTGCTACGATGTTTCCGCATGGCGATGCGACCAAAGTAATGTTAACCAACTCCGGTGCAGAAAGTGTGGAAAATGCTATAAAAATTGCCCGGCAAGCTACAGGCAGACCAGCTATTATTTGTTACGAAGGCGCTTTTCACGGCCGTAGTATGATGGCGATGACACTTACTTCCAAAGTAGGATACAAAATGGGTTGTGGTCCATTTGCGCCGGAAGTTTACCGTATTCCCTATCCTGATTATTACAGAGATGCAAATGGCTTGAACGAAGATGATTTTTCGGATAGGCACTTACGGGAGTTAGAAATATTTTTTCAAACACAAGTACCGCAACAACAGGTAGCGGCCATTATAATTGAACCTGTACAGGGCGAAGGTGGCTTTAATGTAATACCGGAAAAATATATAAAGGGGCTCCGAAAAATATGCGACACCTACGGCATATTGCTGATACTGGATGAAGTACAAAGCGGCTTTGGCCGGACCGGTAAATGGGCAGCGTACGAACATTTTAATGTGATCCCGGATCTGTCTACTTGGGCAAAATCAATGGGTAGTGGTATGCCGATTGGTTGTGTAATTGGAAGAGCAGCTATCATGGATAGTTGCAAGCCTTCCACCATTGGCGGCACTTATCCGGGTAACCCCGTTTGCTGTGCGGCAGCACTGGCCACCATTGAGTACATGGAAGAAATAAATATCAATGCGCTGGGTGAAAAAGTGGGTGCAATTGTAAGGCAACGCTTTAATGAAATGAAAAGTAAATTTCCTGCCATCGGAGATGTAAGAGGCTTAGGAGCCATGATGGCTTTTGAATTGGTAAAAAACAGTGACCCTTTTCAACCGGATGGCGATACCTGTAAAAAGCTAATAGCTTATTGTGCAGCACATGGGTTAATCGTTATCAATGCAGGCATCAATGGTAACGTTATCAGAATACTCAGCCCACTTGTTATTAGCGAAGAGTTATTAAACAAGGGATTGGATATTATTGAAAGTGGACTGAGAGAAATTTTGGGATAGTTTCAATGGCTTCCTTAATAAAGTTATTGCTGAAAAATGGAACTTTTCGAAGTGTGCTCAATAGAATGATAAGGTACAAGAGTGCGACGCCAATGAAGCTAAATAGCTGCAACAAAGCCCGGCTCATAAAAAATTAAATATGGAAGTAAAACAATTTATAAATGGTCAACTGGTAAATGCTATCAACAATGGCAGTACCCAACTTATTAATCCTGCTACAGAAGAAGTGATCAGTAATATTTCATTTGGCGATAAAGCTGATTGCAATGCAGCCATTGATGCAGCTAAAGAAGCATTTAAAACATGGGGAAAAACAACCCCTTATTTTAGGGCTGAAATTTTAAAAAAAGCTGCACAATATATTCGGGATAATGTAGTGGCTTTTGCAACAGACATGGTAAATGAAAGTGGTAAACCATTGGCAGAAGCAAAGGGTGAATTTATGGTAGCCGCCAACCTTTTTGAATGGTATGCAGAAGAAGGTAAAAGAGCGTATGGTAAAACAATTCCTACAAACCGTATTGATAAAAGAAGTTTTACACAATGGCAACCGATGGGCGTAATTGGGATAATTACTGCCTGGAATTTTCCGGCTTATAACCCAGCAAGAGCATGGGCCGCCGCATTGGCAGCAGGCTGTTCCGTGGTAGCGAAGCCTTCTGAATTTACGCCCATGGCAGGATTGCATTTGGCAAAAGCATTAACAGAAGCTGGTTTGCCCGCTGGTGTGCTAAATGTATTAACAGGTGATGCTGCATTAATTGGTGATGCCATGTTACAACACCCGCAGTTAAAAAAAATAAGTTTTACGGGTAGTACAAGAGTTGGCAAAATTTTAATGGACGGCGCATCAAAAACGCATACCCGATTATCGTTGGAATTGGGGGGCAATGCCCCGGTAATTATTTATAGCGATGTGGATGTGCAAGCCATCGCCAAAACGGCGGCTTTGGCAAGGTTTAGAAATAACGGACAAGTGTGCATAGCACCGCAACGGTTTTATGTGCACGAAAAAATTTATCAGGAATTTGCAACTGCAGTTAGTCTGCAGGTGGCACAATTAAAAGTAGGCAATGGTTTTGATGAAGGGGTTCAACTTGGCCCGTTGATTAATGCAAAGCAAAAGGAAAGTGTAAACGAATTGCTGATAAATGCGGCAAAAGAAAATGCAACCATTTTAACGGGAGGTAAGATGCCGGATCATTTAAGTAAAGGTTATTTTATTCAACCGGCTGTAGTGGCTGATGTAGAACAATCTTCTGTGCTGGCAAATAACGAAATTTTTGGTCCGGTACTTCCATTGTTTTCTTTCAACAATATGGATGAAGTAATTGCCAAAGCCAATGATACACCCTATGGTTTGTCGGCCTATATTTTTACTAACCTTTTAAAAACGGCCTTTAATACCGCAGAACAACTGGAGTTTGGTATGGTAGGCATTAATGAATGGACGCCGCATGGTGCTGAATTACCTTTTGGTGGCTGGAAACAAAGTGGGCAGGGACATGAAAGTGGTAGTGAAGGTTTGTATGAATATTTAGAATTGAAGTTGGTTAGTATGGGAGGAATTTAAAGCCCCTCCGCTCCCTGAAGTGGGAACTATTAAGAGATAATTTAGCGTATAAATTAGTTTGAGTAGAACACGACCAATAGCTTTTCCTTTTAAAACTTATAATTTATTAACTCATGCTTGATTACGGTGCTTTGGCTTTAATACCTCCGCTGGTGGTAATTGTTTTAGCAGTCCTGCTCAAATCATCTTTTGAGCCGTTACTGATTGGCTGCGTTGTTGGCTTTGTAATGATTGCATTTCACACCAACGGTAATTTTTTTAATGACTTTGTTGATTCGCTTACCAAAGTATTAGGGGATAAAGATTCAGTATGGGTGATACTAGTGTGTGGTTTGTATGGCTCTTTAATTGGGTTGATGGTGCGAAGTGGAGGAACCAATATGTTTGGAGACTGGGCATTGAACAGGATACAAACAAAAAAAAGTGCGCTGACTACCACCTGGTTACTTGGGCTGGTAATATTTTTAGATGATTATTTAAGTGCGCTTACTGTAGGCATGAGCATGAAAAAAATTACCGATGCTCACCGGGTACCGAGAGAAAAACTAGCTTACATTGTAAATACAACAGCAGCACCCTTGTGTGTGATTGTACCAATATCTACCTGGACAATTTTTGTAGGAAAAATTTTAGAAACATCCAAAGTAGCTGCACCAGGAAAAGGGCTGGTAACTTATTGGCACATGATTCCATTTGTGGTATATGGATTTGTTTCCGTGTTACTGATTCCTTTATTTATTTACGGTGTATTTCCCTGGTTTGGTAAAATGAAAAAGGCAAAAATACGCACGGAAGAAACAGGCAAAGTTGTTGGTAATCCTTTTTCAAGCACTGCCAGTTTGGATGTTACACCCATGGATTCTTCCAAGCAGGCAAAAGTGATTTATTTTATCTTACCCATTATCGTATTGCTGGCTGCGACTATCTATTTTGATATTGATGCACTTAAAGGTGTAATGGTAGCAGTTGGTTTTACTTTTTTTTATTACCTCATTATTCGGCTGGGTACTTTCAGGCAATTATCCGAAACTATTTTTACCGGCTTTAACAGTATGGTATTTGCGCTGGCTATTTTATTAATGAGTTATTTATTGAAAGATGTAAATGATAAAATGCAACTGACACAGTATGTACTTAAAGCAGCATCGCCCTATCTCAACAAACAACTTTTACCTGTTATAGTTTTTATTTCATTATCCATTATTTCTATTACTACGAGTGCTTCCTGGGGATTATATGTAGTGGCTATTCCGCTAATAGTTCCACTGGCACGGCACTTCGATTCAAATGTGCTCCTTAATATTGGTGCTGTTGTAAGTGCTGGTGCAGCAGGTAGCAATGCGTGCCTGTACTCAGATTGTAATATACTTACTTCCCAAAGTACTGAATGCAATAATCTAGATCACGGCCTGTCGCAGTTACCTTATGCCGGCATCGCTTTTTTAATTTCCTGCTTAATTTATATCATACTTGGCTTTACAGTCGCATAAAAAATGACAACATCTACACAACCATATTATCTCCAATTACAACCGGGCATGGCCGTTCAACAAATGCAACCGCAACATGCTGAACAGTTGGAAGCATTACAACAAATTGTTTTTCCAACTTTGGCAGAAGAGGAATTGATAAAAGCGCCGCAATTTCTGCATCATTTGCAGCTTTTTCCAGAAGGCCAATTTGTTATAACGAATAATGAGGTAGTGATTGGTATGACGTCCTGTATGAGAAGTAATTTTAACACCGATCAGCATACTTTTAAGGAGATCAGTGCCGGAGGATGGTTTACCAATCACAATCCAATGGGCAATTGGCTGTACGGTCTTGATATGGGTATTCATCCCGACTATCGTGGCAAAGGGTTTGCAAGATTTTTATACAGGGCAAGGCAGCAAATTGCAAAAGAGATGAGACTTAAAGGACAGTTTACGGTGGGTATGATGAATGGGTATGGAGCTGTTGCAAACAGCATTTCTGCTGAAGTGTATTTTGAAGAACTGAAAGAAGGAAAAAGGACAGACCCAACACTTACACCCCAAATGAAAATTGGGTTTGAGCTTGTTTCCTTGGTATCGAACTACCTTAATGATCCTGCCTGTGGCAATTATGGGGTGTTAATTAAAATAGATATTACTAAAAATATATAAAAAAGTATGCTAATTAAAGAATGCAAATCAGAAATAGATATCCTTAAATGTTGGGAGGTGTTATTGGCCCTTAGGCCGCATTTAGAAGCTAATAATTTTGTGCCAACCATACAGGAAATGAGGAGCGAAGGTTACCAGTTATCGTTTATAGAAAAAAACGATAAAGCTATAGCGGCTATTGGTTACCGTTACCTGCAGTACCTGTATAACGGCAAACATATTTATATTGATGATCTGTCTACATTGCCTGAAAGCAGGGGCAAAGGTTATGCAGGAAAACTGTTGGATTATGTGGAAGCCAAAGCCAAAGAAAATGGTTACGGTTGCGTTACACTCGATTCGGGATATCTCCGCACAGATGCCCATCGCCTTTATCTTAACAAGGGATTTATATTAGTTGCACATCATTTCTCTAAAAATATAAAATAGCATTATGGCATTTATACAATTAAAAACAAGTCTGCCGGGTCCTAAAGGTCTGGCTGCATTAGAAAGAAGAAAAAATTTGTTGCCCGCAGGATTGGCCAAATCTACCGATGTAGTAGTTGAAAGAGCAGAAGGAGCTTTGGTATGGGATGTAGATGGCAACCAGTTGATTGATTTTGCAGGAGGTATTGGTATGATCAATGTAGGACATCGCAATGAGCAAGTAGTAGGTGCTATTAAAAAACAGTTGGATAAATACATTCATACTTGTTCGTTGGTTACTACTATCGAACCATACCTTGATTTGGCAGAATTACTAAATAGTGTTACTCCGGGAGACTTTCCTAAAAAAACGTTGCTGGCATGTTCTGGTTCCGAAGCGGTAGAAAATGCCATCAACATTGCCAAGTATTATACTAAGAGAAATGCAGTATTGTGTTTTGAAGCAGCTTATCATGGCCGCACATTATTAACGTTAAGTCTTACCAGTAAATATGCTTTATTTAAAAAAGGCTTTGGTACCTATGTTCCGGATATTTATCGTATCCCTGCGCCCAACGTGTATCGTGGTATTCCAGGTATGAGTGAAGCAGCCTATGAAAAATATTGTATTCAAAAATTAGAAGAAGCATTTATAACACAGGTGGATCCCGATTCGCTTGCAGCTATCATCATAGAACCGGTAATGGGCGAAGGAGGATTTATCCCAATTCCCGCATCTTATTTGCATAAGTTGCGGCAGGTATGCGATAAACACGGGATTGTTTTTATTGCAGATGAAATACAATGTGGCGCTGGCCGTACCGGAAAAATGTATGCCTGCGAACACAGCGGAGTAATTCCGGATATGGTAGTAAGTGCCAAATCTATTGGTGCAGGTATGCCTATAAGTGCAGTAACGGGTAAAGCCAAAATGATGGATGCGCCACACTTAGGTGGTGTTGGCGGTACGTATGGAGGTAGTCCGATAGCCTGTGTAGCGGCGATTGAAGCGATAAAAATTTTGCAATCTGAAAGCTTTTTGCAACGGGTAAATGAAGTGGGTGAAATTATAAGAATAACCATGGAAGGCTGGAAAACGAAATATTCCTTAATTGGTGATGTAAGAGGTATTGGTGCAATGCGACTGGTAGAGTTTGTTAAAGACAGAGATACAAAAGAACCTGATGCGGAAGCAACATTAGAAATTATCAAGGATGCCGTGGCGCATGGATTAATAATGATCAGGGCAGGTTTATTTAGCAATTGCATTCGTTTGCTGCCACCCATTGTTATCACCAATCAACAATTAGTTGAAGGGTTGCAGGTGTTAGAAGCGGCTATCGCAAGCGCTCAGGAAAAGAGGAAGTAATTTTATAGTAAATTATTTAAGGAAGTGGTGGTTATAAGATTTCTGTTAACCTCCAACGGAGTAAACAATTAATTACAAATTACCCAACCCTGTCAGTGGTTAAAAATCTTAACGGCGGTTGGGCAAATTTTTTATAATTTTAAAAATATCAATTGAGTACACTCTTCATTCACAACGCTCACATCATTTCTTTTCAGGATGATTTTGTTAATGGCGTGTGCGACAGTATTGCTATTAACGGCAATGTGATTGAAGCCGTGGGAAAATACGAAACACTTAAAAGCCTTATTCATCCGGGTACACAAGTGGTAGACGCTAAAGGCAGTACCATTATGCCCGGATTTAATGATTCGCATATTCATATTTGGAAAGTCGGTAATCTTAAAACATTTATGCTGGATGTTCGGGGTGTTAAAAGCAAAGAAGAACTGATTGAATCGCTAACAGATTATTATCTTAATAACCCACATTTAAAATGGATAACCGCAAGAGGTTTTAATGAAGTTATTTGGCAGGAAAAATTTATGCCGACAAAAATAGATCTGGATAAGGTTAGTGTAGATAAACCGATTTACCTCATTCGCACCTGCGCACATATTGCTGCCTGTAACAGCAAGGCATTGAAAATAGCCTGTATTGATGCGGATACAAAAGTACCTGCAGGAGGAACCATTCAATTGGGAAATGATGGGCATCCCAACGGTTTATTAAATGAAACTGCGCTTGGTCTGGTAGCCAATAAAATACCACCTTATTCTAAAGAAGATTTAAAAATAATGATACTGGCATGCAGGGAAGAAATGTATCGGTATGGTATTACCGCTGCCACAGATCCTGCCGCAGATCCCACGCTGATTGAGGCATACAAAGAAATGAACGACAGTGACAGATTGGGTTTTCGGCTTAATATATTACCCATCATTTTACCTGATGGAAGTAGTAAGCCATTTCCTTTACCTGATACATACAGCAGTCCATTTCTTACAATCAATACGGTAAAGTTTTTTGCTGATGGTGGATTGAGCGGCAAAACAGCTGCCTTAAAAAGATTTTATAAAAATAGCCAGGAACAAGGTGTGCTGCGCTTAGATAAAAAACAATACAAAGCATTAAGCAGACAATGCATGGAGAAAGGGTTGGGCGTAGCTACGCATGCCATCGGCGATGCTGCCATTGAAATGATTATTGATGTGTACAAGAAATTGAATAAAGATTTTCCATCAACAATAAAACGGATAGAACATCTTGGCTTACCTGAAAAAAAGCAGTTGCAAGCAATGGCAACCAATAATATTGCCTGCAGTATGCAAACTATTTTTTTAGATGAATTGGGTAAAAATTTTATTCAATATTTAGATGCGGATTACCTGAACCAATGTTATCCTGTACAGGCAGTTTTAAACCATCATATATTAATGGCGCTTTCTTCTGATGCGCCTGTAGTTAAAAACTTTAATCCGTTAAAAGGTATTGCAGCAGCAGTTACCCGAAAAACAAATGAAGGTGAAACCATTGCAGCCAAAGAAGGTATTTCTATAGAAGCGGCACTAAAAGCATACACATTAAATGCTGCTACTATTGGCGGTGAAGATAGGTTTGGAAGTTTGCAAAATGGCAAGCTAGCTGACTTTATACTTCTTGATAAAAACCCATTGGTTACACCAATAGAAAATATAACAGCTATTAAAGTATTGGCTACTTATGTTGATGGTAAAAAAGTTTGGAGCTTGCAGGAATAATATCCCTGCTAAAATTTTAATTATTAAATTGGGTTGACAGCATAAAATAATGCCAAAGTTGTTGGCCAAATTAGCAATAAAATTTTTTTATAAAGGGATGTTCCCATGTTTTTTTCTTGGTCTTTTAACTACTTTATTTTCCAGCATGGCATAAGCTTTTATTAGTTTTTTACGGGTATCCTTTGGTTCTATTACTTCATCAATAAAACCTCTTTCGGCAGCCTGGTAAGGCGTAGCAAATTTCTCTGCATACTCCATTTCTTTTTCTAATAATTTTTTTGCAGGGTCGGCAGCTTCTGCTATTTCTTTTTTAAAAATAATTTCGCTGGCACCCTTTGCGCCCATCACTGCAATTTCTGCTGTGGGCCATGCAAAATTCATATCAGCCCCAATGTGTTTTGAATTCATTACATCATACGCACCGCCATATGCTTTTCTTGTAATAACGGTAACACGTGGTACAGTGGCTTCACTTAATGCATATAATAATTTTGCGCCGTTGGTAATAATACCGTTCCATTCCTGGTCGGTGCCGGGTAAAAATCCTGGCACATCTACCAATACCAATAAAGGGATATTAAAGCAATCACAAAAGCGGGTAAAGCGGGCCCCTTTTTTAGAACTATCAATATCCAATACACCGGCAAGGCGCATAGGCTGGTTAGCAACAATACCAATACTTCTGCCCGCTAATCTTGCAAAGCCAACTACTAAATTTTCTGCGTAGTTTTTGTGTATTTCAAAAAACGAAGCTGCATCACAAATACCTGCAATTACGTCCCTGATATCATAAGGCTGGTTCCTGCTTTCCGGTATAATTTGTTCCAGACACTCCCTTGTTTCGTCAATATGTGTATAAGGGATTTTAGGAACTACATCTTCGCAGTTCTGCGGCATATAACTTAATAATTTTTTTACCTGCACAATGCATTCCATATCATTGGCAGCAGTTAAATGTGTTACGCCGGATTTTATAGAATGAGTAGATGCTCCGCCTAATTCCTCTGAACTTATCTCTTCGTTCGTAACTGTTTTTACCACATTGGGACCGGTAACAAACATATAACTGCTGTTCTCTACCATCAATGTAAAATCGGTAATGGCAGGCGAATAAACAGCACCACCTGCGCACGGTCCCATGATGGCAGATAGTTGTGGAATAACTCCTGAAGCCAGCACGTTTTTGTAAAAGATATCTGCATAGCCACCTAGCGATCTTACACCTTCCTGTATTCTTGCTCCGCCAGAATCATTTAATCCAACCATTGGAGCCCCGGTCTTCATGGCAAGATCCATTATTTTGCAAATTTTTTCTGCATGTGTTTCAGATAAAGCTCCACCAAAAACGGTAAAGTCTTGTGCAAATACATACAGCAAACGACCATTAACAGTTCCGTAACCAGTTATAACGCCATCGCCATAAAACTGTTGATCTTCCATTCCAAAATCTTTAGTACGATGTACAACGAGTGCGCCAATTTCTTCAAACGATCCCGGGTCCATTAATAAAGTAATTCTTTCTCTTGCAGTAAGTTTACCTTTTTTATGTTGCGTGGCATTGCGCTCAGTTCCGCCTCCGAGTTTACCAGCTGCTATTTTTTCTCGTAGTATTTCCACTTTCGATTTCATTCAATTTGTTTATTGATTTTTTAAAGTTTACTTCATAACAAACAATTGATTACACCAATCTTTTTTTCCAACTGGTAAATTTATTTTCTACAGGCTGAGTAATTGTTTGTTGCTCCATCCAGTATTTTACTGCAACCATAGCAGCTATGGCTGCATTGGATTGTTGTGTTGTTTTTATCTTTTCAGGAGTATAAAAATCCTTTACAAAATGTGTATCAAACTTACCTGCAAGAAATCCCTCCTGTTCAAAAACAAAACTGCCAAATGGCAAGGTGGTACATACGCCTTCAATTATATACTCTTTGATGGCTTGTTTCATTTTTTGTAGGGCTTCTGTTCTGTCTTTACCATGTGTAATCAACTTTGCAATCATCGGGTCGTAATAGATTGGAATGGTCATGCCTTCTTCATATCCATCATCTACTCTTATGCCATCGCCTGTTGGCTTTACATATTTTACAAGTGTACCGATGGATGGTAAAAAATCATTCAAAGGATCTTCTGCATATACCCTTAATTCAAAGGCATGTCCATTAATGCTAATATCATCTTGTGTAAAGCCAAGCGGTTCGCCCCTGGCTATTTTTATTTGTTCTTCCACCAGATCTAATCCCGTAATCATTTCCGTAACAGGATGCTCTACCTGCAGCCGGGTATTCATTTCTAAAAAATAAAAATTGAGATTTTCATCCATTAAAAATTCAACTGTGCCGGTGCTGATATAATTACAAGCCTTTGCAACCATCACTGCGGCATCGCCCATTTTAGTTCGGAGTGCTGGCGTTAAAATAGCAGAGGGTGATTCTTCTACCACTTTTTGGTGACGTCGCTGAATGCTACATTCTCTTTCAAATAAATGCACTACGTTACCATATTTATCTGCCAGTATCTGTATTTCTATATGGCGTGGAGAAGCAACATATTTTTCAATAAAAACGGCACCATCCCCAAAAGAAGCGTTGGCTTCGCTGACAGCACGTTGCATTTGCTCTTCAAAATCCGCCTCTCTTTCTACAATGCGCATGCCTCTGCCGCCGCCGCCTGCCGAAGCTTTTATAAGAATGGGATAGCCGATTGCAGCAGCCGTTTTCTTTGAAAATGGAATATCTTCAATGGCTTTATCAATGCCCGGCACCATCGGAATATTGTATTGCTTAACGCACTCTTTAGCCGCAAGTTTGGAGCCCATTATTCGCATTGCTGCAGGATCCGGGCCAATAAAAATAATGCCGGCATCCTGCACTTTTTGGCAAAAAATAGCATTCTCACTAAGAAAACCATAGCCCGGGTGAATGCCATCAACGTTCAGTTGTTTGCAGAAAGCAATTATTTTATCGCCGTTTAAATACGATTGACTTGATGGTGCAGCACCCAAACAAACGGCTTCATCTGCAAACAATACGTGGGGAGAATTTCTGTCGGCTTCAGAAAAAACAGCTACCGATTTAATGCCCATTCTGCGGATGGTTTGCATAATTCGCAATGCGATTTCTCCCCGGTTGGCCACTAATATTTTTTTCATATTTTTTTGTTTGATTGTATAAAGAAAAATTTTTAGCTAAATTTTTCTTTATTCCAATTCTATCAAAATCTGCCCTTTTTCAACTGCCTGTCCGGCCGAAATTACGATTCGTTTAATAATGGCGGTGTTGTGAATTACAATACTGTTTTCCATTTTCATGGCTTCCAGTGTCAGGAGTTTATCACCTTCATTTACAACCTGTCCATTGGCAACGCAAATCTCTAAAACCAGTCCCGGCATGGGCGCTTTTATTTCTTTAATAAGTTTGTTAGCTACCAATCCAAAACCCATTTTTTCCAGAACCTGGTCTAGCCTATCTTTTATTTCAATTTCAAAATTTTCTCCCTCTATTTCTATGGTAATTTTTTTTGCAGCCAAATCTGTGGCCACCACTTTTGCATTTATAGATTTATGATTTTTTAAGATATGATATACGCCGGGAGATTTTTTTACAATATCAGCAGCAGCTATTTCTTCCTTTGTAAATAAAAACTCAAATTCATTTGATTTTACTTTGTAGTTGGTTTCTTTATCTGTCATAATGAAGTTTTTTGTAGAAATATTTTCCATGCAAGCCAAAGAAAATACCGCCCTTTTTATGTGAAAGGAGGATAATAAAATTACTTGTTGAAAATACGAAATAAAACATATCCGGTTAGGATACATTCCAAATTCATTTTCCTCCGGGTTGCCAATCTTACTATAAGATTTAATTACTATGAACTTTGTATCGTTTATTAAAAAAAGAACGATATTCTATTTTTACCGTGGTTGGTTTTATTGACCAACAACCGAAGCTTACACCATAAAACTGCCATTAAAAATAAGATATTTCATCAGTGGAAAAATACGCAATATACTGGCCTCGATTTTACACAGGAACAATTTTAGAAGGGAAGCCATTGCTAAAATCCGCTAAATGTAAGACTATAATTATTACAAGCTTTCAACAGCTTGCCAGCAATAAAATGAAAAGATTGTATGCCTTTTTGATAATGGATAATTACCTTTATTTAATATAGCAGGCGTTGGAGAGTTATTAATTTTACATATTGTTAAGTTGCAGGATTTAAAATTTGTAACAAAAAGGCACAGGGAGAACTCCTGCACCAAATGTTAAATAATTTCAGATTTAAGCAATTTCGCTTCCTTCATCTTACCTATAATACCTTATTTCAAATACTCCCCAAACCATTTTAAATATCTTTCATATCTATCAACCTGGTAAGAGGGTTTGGTGATGCCATGAAATTGTCCCGGGTAGATAATTAGTTGCGCAGGTATACCCAATGATTTTAATGCCTGGTACATTTGTTCTGCTCCTGCCGTTGGTACGTTAAAATCTTTTTCACTCGCCATAAACATGGTGGGCGTTTTTATCTTATCAGCTTTAAAGAATGGGTAAGAAAGATCTAACCATTTTTTAGTGTTTTTCCAGGGAGTACCCAATTCGGTTTCATATTGTGTAACATATTGGTCTACGCCATACATGGTTAATTGCAGCGAACTGCCTGCGCCACTTGCAGCTGCTTTAAAACGCGTATCCGAAGCAATGGTATAGTTGGTTAAAATACCACCATAACTCCATCCGCCGATGCCCATATTTTTTTCATCTGCAATGCCTTTTTCAACAAGGTAATTGGCAGCACCTAAAATATCCTGTACTTCTTTGTTGCCCCAATCTGCGTAGATGGCTTTGGTAAAATTGACACCTCTACCATTGCTGCCCCTGTAATTTACACCTGCCACTGCATAACCGCCACTGGCAAGCATTTGTCTGGTTATATCAAATTCGTAATTATCCTGCGCAACAGGTCCGCCATGTATAAAAAGAATTAAAGGTAATTTTTGACCTGCAGCAACTGTTGTTGGCCGATACAAAATATTGGAAATTTTAGTACCATCTTTACTTATAGAAGTAAATCCTTCCACGGTAGCAAACTGTATTGCATTTACAAAAGAATCTTGTACATGCGTTAATCTTCTTACAACATTGTTTTCAATGGCATAAATTTCTGTGGGCAGTTGCGGCGCACTCATTAATGTAACCAGTGCATCTGAAGCCGGAGATCTTTCAATTTCAGCATACACTTTTTCTCCAGCTGCAATTGTTTCAATCGTATTGCCTTCAACAGTCAATTTTGCAACGTATTGTTTACGATCATCTTCAACTAAAAAAGTTAATTGCCGGCTATCTTTTGTCCATTGTATATTGCTTACTGGCCTATTTAAAGCACCTGCTAATAATTGGGGAGTTCCACCTGTTGCAGGTATTACTGCCATATTACTTTGGCCATACATGGTAAAGTTGAGGTTGCTGGAAGAACTTGCATAAGCAATCCATTTACCATCAGGGCTCCATTGAGGATTTATATCAGCACCAGCCCAGGTTGTTAATTGTTTCATCGCAGCGCCGGCGGTGGCATCCATTACCCAGATATCAGTATTCCCATTCCTGTCTTTATCAGTACTGCGGTTGCTTACAAATGCTAATTGTTTATTATCCGGGCTCCAGGCAGGGGATACTTCATCAAAATTTCCTTTGGTTAAAGTATCCGTCTTTTTTGTGTTGATATCAAAAATGTACAAGTGTGTATATCGGTTTTCAACATATCCTTTTATATCTTTTTTAAACTGGTAACGATCCATAACAAACGGAGTCCTGGTTTTAGATTTAGCAGTATCTGTAAAATCCTGATCCTGTATACTCAAGGCAATTTTTTTACCATCCGGGCTCCACACATACTCCGCAAGATCTCCTTTAAAACTGGTAATTTTTTTAGCTTCACCACCCCTTGTGTCCAACAACCAAATTTGGGCAACCTTTTCAGCATTTCTGTCAGAAACAAAAGAAAGGTATTTACCATCCGGGCTCCAGCGGGGCGTAGTTTCACCATCTTCAGTATTGGTTAATTGTACCGTTTGTGCTCCATCCCAACTTACCATCCATACATCACTATTGAGCTTGTCTTTTGCTGAGTCTACAGTACTCACCGTATATGCAACCCATTTTCCATCGGGAGATACCTGTGCTTCATCAATAGATTTTAATAAATAAACATCGCTGGGTTTTAAAGATCTTTTTGCAGTATTTTGTGCAGATAGATTCAAACATATTGTAGATAGTAAAAGAAAAGAGCAGGCAAATTTCATTATAATTAATTTTTGTAAATGGATTTTTAAAAATAGTTGCTTTCGCTTGATATATGAAATTATTTATTGGCAATACAGTAGGTAGCCTGTTAAGTAGTTGCAGTTGCTAAAACAATAGGTCGTTTACAATTATTATAATGGTAATAAAATTGATTGTTATGAAACTAAAAATGATGCTCTTGCTATTTATTTGCAGTAGTTGCTTTGCCAAATGCAATTCACAGCAAAAAGCTCCTGTAGTAAAAATAACTGTGGATACAGGGTATACGTATCACAATGGTTCTGTTGATGGCATTGGTAAATTTTACCTGAGTAGAGAAATAGCGCATGTAATGGGTGCTTCTGGCAGTGAATGGCTGGAAAGAGATGACAGAAACAAAGAAGAGAATACCAATCTTGCCATAAAAAAAATAAGCGTACCACCTGACGGAGTTATAGCAGATATTGGTGCAGGAACGGGTTATTATAGTTTTAGGTTATCGGCTAAAGTGCCCAGAGGAAAAGTTTATGCGGTGGAGGTACAAGATGAAATGATTGGTTATTTAAGGGATAAAAAAAAGGCATTAAAAGATACCCTTGTCGAGATTGTAAAAAGCTCATCGCTTTCTCCAAACCTGCCCGAAAATAGTATTGATTTGGCAATAATGGTAGATGTGTATCACGAACTGGAATATCCAAAGGAAATGTTGCAAGCCATCCGAAAGGCGTTAAAAAAAGATGGAAAAATATTACTGCTTGAATATCGGGGTGAGGATCCGTCTGTGCCAATTAAAGCCTTGCATAAAACTACGGTGGCGCAACTAAATAGGGAGTTAATGGCCAATGGATTTAGATTAAATTACAAAGGAGACTTTTTACCGATACAGCATTTTTTGTTGTATGAAAAAATCCAATAAATGCGCCTGCAAAATGCGCACTTTGCAAATAAATAAATAAACCCGGAAGTTTATTTTACCCTGCTGAATAAAATGCCTAGCCAGCCACCGATTTCCATCATCCAGGCAATGCCTAAGTGTACCAATAAACCACCCCAAATACTTCGGGTGTTGTAGGCCACAATGCCTAATAAAGTGCCGCCAAAAAAACTGCTGATGGCTTCGCCCATTGGTTTACCTAAATGAATGGTACAGTAAAAACAGGCTACTGGAATTATGCAATGTAGTCCGCAGATACGCAGGAGTGCCAGTATTAAAAACCCTCTAAAGAAAAATTCAATACTTACAAAATCAAGCCCGTAGCACAATTCAAAAACCACATATTGCCATTTATCAGTCCAACTATTTAGCGGTATTTGATGCAGTAATTTTGCTTTGGGATAAACCTGTAAAAAATCATTTTGAGTGCTGGCAAGGACAATTACCGGAACCATAATTAATAGCATTAGTAGATATGATTTTACATCATTTAAAGGCTTTGTGCCATAAAATGGCTGAAGGGCGCTATCTTTTAGTAGCCAAACTAAAAAGACGGGTATTAGTAAAACAAAAACCTTTACCACCCAATTGATGCAATGCTTGTAAAAAGCCCTGTCTGCCCCCGTCCATTTGTTGTTAATCCATATTTCCTGCCAGTCAAAATTTACCCTAAAAGAAAAAAAAGCAGGAGCCAATAAAAGGATGGCCCAAAACCAGCCATTTTTATAATAGTGACAATCTTTATAAAAAAATAATTGAAAAAAAAAGGCAGTAGCAAATGGGATAAAGTAGAGTAAATAATAAGCTGTAAAACCAGCCAATAGAGTTTTGCCTGAAGCAACATACTTCTTTTCAAGGCCATGCCAGTAGTTTAGGTAAATAATTGCACCACATAAAACAACGACCAGCACAAAATACCGCCAGTTAAATTCTTTAATGTAAAAATCTTTCAGGTATTTAAAAACAGTATTCAGTGCTAAATTATTTTTGTTCCTGTTGGTTCATTACCGACCATAACAAATCTTTTAGTTCTGGTATTCCTTGTCCGGTAACCGATGAAATAAAAATATGAGGAATTTTTTTAGGTAATTCTTTTGCAATGCCAGCCTTTAATTCATCATCAAGCATATCACTTTTGCTAACGGCAATTACAAAATCTTTTTGCAGCATTTCGGGATTGTATTGCTCTAGTTCGTTTACTAATATTTCAAATTCCTTTTTATGATCGGCACAATCTGACGGTATTAAAAAAAGCAAGATAGAATTGCGTTCGATATGTCGTAAAAACCGGTGGCCTAAACCTTTGCCTTCTGCTGCTCCTTCAATAATACCAGGTAAATCTGCGATGCAAAAACTCTTGCCATCTCTATATTCTACCATGCCTAATTGCGGTACCAGGGTAGTAAATGCATAGTCGGCAATTTTTGGCTTGGCTGCAGTAACAACGGAAAGTAAGGTTGATTTTCCTGCATTCGGAAAACCTACCAATCCAACATCAGCCAATACTTTTAGTTCCAACAATTTCCAACCTTCAATTCCATCTTCACCAGGTTGTGCATATTCCGGAGCTTGGTTGGTTGCTGTTTTAAAATTAGCATTCCCTAAACCTCCTCGTCCACCTTTTACCCAAATAACTTCCTGGCCATCTTCTAAAATTTCCACTTCTTTTACACCCGTCAACTCATCTTTAGCAATGGTACCAAGCGGCACTTCAATAATAATATCTTTTCCAAAACGGCCGGTGCTGTTATTTTTACTACCAGATTCGCCATCTTCTCCCAATACAGTTTTATAATAACGAAGGTGTAATAAAGTCCACAATTGCGAGCTTCCTCTTAAAATAATATGTGCACCCCTACCGCCATCACCACCATCCGGACCCGCCATGGCATTGTATTTAGTACGCATAAAATGCCTGCTACCCGGGCCTCCATGACCACTGCGGCAAAAAATTCTGATGTAATCTATAAAATTTGACTTTTCCATTATTGCGGCAAAGGTCGGGGTTTTTAGGTTCTTTTAAGTATATAGTAAAAAAGCAACTAATGTACGAAGCGCTCAATATTAGTTACAAACTAACCAATGCTTTATTCGTTCTAAAGCAGGTTCCTTTAAAAAAAGCGATCATATAATTGTTTTGGTTGGTAACAGTTATGTGGTAAAGTCCTGTTGATTTCCCATTATGAATTTCATTGGCTTCGGCTGTTAAAATATCCCCGACCTGTACTGGTTTTATAAAGTTGATAGCGGTATCCAATGCAACAGATAATACATTCCTGTTGGTGCAGGCATATGCAAAGCAACTATCCGACAACGAAAATGCAATACCACCATGCACAATGCCAAGACCATTGATCATTTCTTTGCGTACCACCATTTTAATTTTGCTGTAACCTTCTTTAACTTCCAATATTTCTATACCCAGCCATTGGCTAAATAAATCTTGTTTCAGGATCTGTGCAACTACTTTACCGGCTAATAAATCTGCGGCTGTTTTCATAATTATTTTTTAATTTTTACAAAGCGTATGCATTCTCAATTGTAAAACCCAACGTTGCTTAAAGATTTTTACGAAATTCTACCGGGCTGTTTTACTGATGGAAATAGTATTTTGTAATTCAGTAATACATATTCTAACACCTTATTCATTTTTAAGTTATTGTGTAAGTTGATATGTGGTGGTAAGTTAGTAATAATTATATTTAACTTGTGGCATGCTTGCTTTGTAAATTATAATTAAAGATATTATTTTGGTCGTCTATGTTAAAAAATAAAAAGATTGTTATCATTGGTGGTACTACAGGTATTGGCTTGTCCGCAGCAAAAGCTTTTGTTAATGAAGGTGCAAATGTGGTGGTGGTTGGCAGAAATGCCGATAGTTGTGAAACAGCAATATTAATATTGGGGGAAGCCGCCATTGTTTACAATGGCGATGCGGCTAACCCAACAACTGCAGAGAAAGCCATTGAATTGTGTATACAAACCTTTGGCGATTTTGATGGGCTTTATCATGTTGCAGGCGGAAGCGGCAGAAAATTTGGCGATGGTCCGTTGCATGAATTAACACTTGAAGGCTGGAACAAATCATTTGAAATAAATCTTACCGGCCTCATGCTATCTAATCAGGCCGCTATCAAAAAATTCAGGGCTTTGGATAAAGCTGGCACCATCCTCAATATGAGTTCAGTATTGGCTATTTCTCCTTCCCCAAAATATTTTGTAACGCATGCTTATGCTGCAGCTAAATCGGCGGTTATTGGTTTTACAAAATCAATTGCAGCCTATTATGCTTTTGATAATATTAGGGTTAATGTGTTGGCACCTGCGTTGGTAGAAACGCCCATGTCTGCAAGAGCCAGTAAAGATGAAACCATTCTTGAATTTATAAAAACAAAGCAGCCATTGGATGGAGGAAGGAACGGCAAACCAGAAGACCTTGATGGTGCAGCAATTTATTTTATGTCAGATGCTTCAAAATTTACAACGGGGCAAACCCTTTATGTGGATGGCGGTTGGGATGTTTCAGAAGGGCAATATTAAAATCATTTTACAACATGAAACTTGCAATAGGAATTGATGTAGGCGGTACAAACATTAAGGGTATTTTACTTAATGAAAAAGGAGAGATATTAAAACAGCAGTACGCTGCTACCAAGGATGAACCGGGAAGTAAATGGCGGGAAAGTATTCTGGAAATGGTGCGTTCTTTAAAATTTGATTTGGATAAATCTGTTGATGTGATTGGCTTATCCTGTCCTGGTTTTGCTGATGAAGTAAATAAATGCATTGCCCATTTACCAAACCGTTTAACAGGGGTAGAAAATTTTATTTGGGAAGACTATTTTGGCACCAGTACATTTGTAATAAATGATGCCCACGCTGCCCTGATAGCCGAAGCAAAATTTGGTGCTTTAAAAGGTTTTAAAAATGCCATTTTATTAACCCTTGGTACTGGCGTGGGAGGAGGCATTTTGATAAATGGAGAACTATACCAGGGCCTTAGTCAGATGGCTGGGCATTTTGGTCATACCTCTATCAACCCTTATGATGACGAAACGAGTATTTTAGGAATGCCCGGCAGCCTGGAGTATGCCATCGGTAATTATTCTATCGAACGCAGATCGAGAGGACGCTATAAATCTACTTACGAATTATTAAATGCATACCACGAAAAGAATTCTTATGCCACCTGGCTATGGCTCGATGCAGTAAGAAAACTTAGCTTAACCATCGCTTCTTTGGCCAATACCCTTTCTCCGGAAATTATAGTTTTGGCAGGCGGCATTACCAAAGCAGGCGATGCATTGTTTAAACCATTAAAGGAGTTTGTGGATATGTATGAATTTAGACCTAAAGGAAAATTAACCATTATTAAAGAAGCCGCATTTAGTGATCTGTCAGGTGCAGTAGGTGCTGCAGCATTTGCTTTCAGTAAAATCTAAAGTCATTTTATTTATATGAGTTACACACAGGAATATTTAAAAAAATGCCAGGGTTTAATAGAAGCAGTTTCCCGTCAGGAAGCGAACATACTGGAAGTAGCCAACATTTTTTCTAAAACAATATTGGCAGGTCGAATGGTGCACCTTTTTGGTAGTGGCCATAGTAGGATTATGGTAGAAGAGATGTGGCCAAGATATGGGTCCTTTCCTGGCTTTAATCCCATAGTAGAATTGTCGCTTACATTTCACAATCTGGTGGTAGGTGCAAACGGACAACGACAGGCCATGTTTATAGAAAATATGCCAGGATTGGCGGAGCAAATAATACGAAATTTCGATTTATCAAATGAAGATGCTGCGCTTATCATTTCTTCCTCTGGGTGCAATGTGGTGCCGATAGAAATGGCTGCACAGTTTCAAAAAAAAGGTATTAAAACCGTTGGTATTATTTCAAAAAATCATGCCGAGGTAAGTATAAGTAAAAGAGCAGATGGTTTAAAACTGCAGGATTTCTGTGATATTGTGTTGGATTCAGGCGCTCCGATTGGTGATTCAATGATTAAAATTGAAAACCTTGAAACACCTGTTGCGCCTGGTTCTACAATAGGCTCCTGCATGGTCATCAATTGTATAAAGGCAGAACTAGCCAACCTGTTAACCAAGGCAGGGCATCCGCCAAAAGTGCTAACTGCCGGTGTAGTAATTGGTGCAGATAAGGCTACTGAAATATTTCAGGCAGCTTATGATGAACATGCACACAGAATTTCAAGATTATATAATAAGGTAGGCATTCAGAGTTATGTTTCAGATAAAAACTAAGTAACTTTTTTATATTAATATACTTCATTTAGGTACGAAATAAAGTAATGGACTTAATCTATAATTTAAATAAAATTTTAAACCTTACATATGCAACCAATCCCAATTAAAACAACCGTTGTAGGCTCCTGGCCCTTTCCTGGTTGGTTAGAATTTGCTGCTGAAAATTTAGAAAAATTTGGTCCGGCAGATATAAATGAAATGATAGAAGATGCGGTGGTAAGTGCTATACACGACCAGGTAACAGCAGGGCTTGATGTGATTTCAGATGGGGAACAAACCCGGCTTGATTTTAATCTTTCTTTTTATGGATTTATTAAAGGTATTGCTCCTAATTATACAGAAACAAGAAAGTTTGGTCCGCCAGCACACGACCAAAGAGGCAAGCATACCATTGTTGAACTACTTACTGCACCAAAAGGTTTAGGTGTTGTTGAAGAATATAACAGGTTAAAAAGATTAGCACCTGAAGGCAAGATATTAAAGGCTTCTATACCCGGTCCCTACACACTTTCGGGCAGATTGTTGCCTGGTGAAATTTATAAAGATCGTTGGGAAATTACAGAATCAATATTACCATTGGTGGCAAAAGAATTGGAAGATCTAGTTGCTGCCGGGGCTAAAGAAATTTGTATTGATGAACCTTCTATGTCTTGTTACGCCTATAAAGAAGATACCAAACGTTTTGTAGATATTTTTAACAGAACAGTAAAGGGCATTGTAGGTAAAACTAGGATTGGAACACATTTATGTTTTGGAAATTATAAAGGTCGTTCAGTTGGCAAAAAAACAATTGCTCCTATGTTGCCTGATTTTCTTGATTTAACAGTAGATGAGCTGCACTCAGAAATGACAGTACTCAACTTTGCTGAAATTCATTTGTTGGAGCGATTTGCCGAAAAAATGGATGTGGCAGTAGGTGTAATTGATGTAAAAAGTTATTATATAGAAACGGTAGAAGATATTAAGGAAAGAATAGCAACCTGTTTAAAATACATACCAGCAGAAAAGTTAGCAGTAGCATCAGATTGTGGGATGTCGCAAACAGCACGTTGGGCGACAAAGCAAAAAATTGCCAACATGTGTATGGCCGCAAAATCAATGAGGTAAAATAGTTACATCGAATTTTAGTAACATTTTACAGTTGTTTTTTATCATACACAATAAGAAAGATCAATGCAATTAATTAAACCCAAACAACAGGGCTCCCTACTTTTGAATGACATCCAATCATTCGAAAGTAATACTAGTTTTAAAGTTTGGTGGTTAGCACAGAGCGGTTTTTTGATAAAATGGCAAGGCAAATATTTGTTGTTTGATCCTTACTTATCTGATACACTTACCTGTAAATATAAAAATACTGATAAGCCTCATACACGAATGAGCGAATTGGTAATAGAACCTACCCGCCTCAGTTTTATTAATATCATAACATCAAGCCATAACCATACAGATCATTTAGATGTCGATACACTGGTACCCATGATAAATAATAATAAGGATATAAAATTAATTATTCCTGAGGCCAACAGGGATTTTGTAGTTAATAGGATTGGTTGCCCAAAAGATTTTCCTATAGGTCTAAATGATGGGCTTAGTTATGAATATGCAGGATTTAAAATCACAGGTTTACCTGCAGCACACAACAAAGTTGAGCGCAACGAAAATGGGGAATGCAGGTTTATGGGTTATATCGCACAATTTGGTAACTATTCAGTTTATCATTCAGGCGATACACTTTGGTTTGAAGAACTGGAAGAAATATTAAAATCTTACAAAGTTGATATTGCATTTTTGCCAATCAATGGTAATAAACCCGAAAGAAAAGTGGCAGGAAATCTTAATCCTGAAGAAGCAGCCAGGCTGGGCAAAGTAATTAGAGCAAAACTAGTAATACCCCACCACTACAATTTGTTCGAATTTAATACCGAAGACCCTAAACATTTTGAAACGCAATGTCAGAACTACCAAATAAATTACAAAGTGCTCGAAATGGGTGAAGGAATGGTTTATCCTAAATAGAAACGACCTTTATAATAAGGGTATCATTAAAAGCCAGGTAAAACAATATTTTTCTACAATAAAATTATTTTGTAATACCATTTAATAAGTGACTTACCATGTCATTTTCTAATTCCTGTGGCAGCACATTTTTTTTATGACCGTGCCAAAACTCTAATCCTCTTACAGCAGATAAAATAGTTAATACTGTTACATAGGGATGTAGATTTTTTATTTCGTTTTTCTCTATTCCAGTTTCAATTAAAATTATTAGCCGCTTTTCATAATTCCGCCGAAAATTTAAAAATTCGCTAAAAAAAGGCTCCTTTAAATGTTTCCATTCATGATTGGCAACATACACTTCATTAAACCGGCTAAGCGTTGTTTGAATGTGAAAACGAATAATGGATTCGATTTTTGCAATGCTACTATCTGTTGAGTTTTCAACTTTTTTAAGATTAACAAAAAATTCGTTGGCAATCTTAAAGCAAATAGAATGTAAAAGTTCTGTTTTAGAACCAATATAATTATAGAGGCTTGGAGCTTCTACGCCAAGTGCAATAGCAAGTTCTCTCATGGAAGCAGCGCTATAGCCTTTTGTTTTAAATAGCAGTGCAGCTTTTTCAAGCACAGCCTCTTTTTTTGTGGTGTTATTGCCGGATTTAATTTTTGCCATTTGCCTATTTGCTTTTTTGCAAAACTAGCGCATATTAGTTTTTGATGATAAAGCAGTTATACTTTTAATCGTTTTAACACTAATTCAAAGAGTTAAATGTTAATTTTGTTTTTTTAAATATTTGCTATGCAATTACAAGCAATTGATAAGGTTGATACTATAACTTCTGCGGATTTTAAAGAAAAGTATTACAATATTAAAAAGCCCCTTATTATTACTGGCTTAGCAAAAGATTGGCCTGGATTTAAAAAATGGAATTGGGATTATTTTATTGATTTGCTGGGTAATATAGAAGTTGGGGTATATGATAATGTAAAAAGCGATTCTTACACACCTATTAACACTGCAGATGGTTATATGAAGTTTGGCGACTACCTAAAAAGGATAAAAGAAGGGCCACTGGAATTGCGGATTTTTCTATTTAATATATTTCAACATGCCCCTGAATTGGTAAAAGATTTTTCTTTTCCGGAGTATTTAATAAAGGGTTTTGTAAAAAAATACCCGATGCTTTTTGTTGGTGGACAAGGTTCAATTACCCATATGCATTTTGATATTGACATGAGTCATATTTTCCACACACAATTTATTGGTAAAAAAAGAGTGTTACTTTTTCCTTATGAAGAACAATATAAATTATATCGCAAGCCGTGGGAGGTATTAAGCATGGCTAATTATACAAATTATTATGAAAACTTTGATTACAATAATTTTCCTGCAGCTAGGCTGGCAAAGGGATACGAAGTAATTTTAGATCATGGGGATACATTGTTTATGCCCGCAGGTTTTTGGCATCATATGGAATATATCGAAAGTGGCTTTGCAATGAGTTTAAGAGCAATGCAAAGTGATTTAAGTGGAAAACTGGATGGTGCTTGGAAGCTTTTTGGTATGCGTGGGATTGATACACTTATGAAAAAAACGGTTCCAAAATGGTGGTACAATCGTAAAAAACAGGAAGTATATCACCTTGCTAAAAAAGAATTGTTACAAGCAGGGATAATACAATAAAAAAAATATGTTTATCAGAAAAATATATTATTTTTACATTCTGCTTTATAATAAAATTTCCTCCTATCTTAAAGAAAGCCCTTCCGCCAAGACAATTTGTTTTGATTGTGATGTTTAATAAATACTAAAATATATCCTTTTTAAAATATTCTGTAAAGATTTTTCTTGTGGTTTCAGAGGTAAGCAAGGCCGGTGATTTTTATCACTGGCCACTATTTTTTTAGAGATTTTAGGACTATAATAATTTAGTAATTTTTTTTACAGTAGAATATGGCATATTTTATTTTAAAACACAACATTACCCTTTAATTAATATAAAAACTTTGTATTTCCTTTATGAACTGTGGCAATCCCTTTCTTAAAATGTTTGCATTGCAATGTTACAAAGTATTAAAACCAACATTTGGTTTTAATACTTGAAGTAGTGATAGCGCTAAACTAATTTATTCATTCTAATGAGATGCTATTTATGCTATGGCGAGGTTTAAAAAATCAATCATCGGCTTCATTGTTTCATAAACTTTTGCAACATCTTTTACAAGTGTTTTGCTTTGCAGTTGAGCATCGGTAAATGGTTTACTTACAATAAAATGTTTCATTTTCAAGTATTGAATTGCCGGATTACTTTCATCATATCCTTTGGGTGGCCTTATTAAAGATTCTATTCCATCAATGCCTTGTAGAAAATGTTTTTTGAATGTTTTATTTGCGATAATATTTTCCCATTCATCAAAATTATAATCAATTTCTTGTCTTATTTTAGCCAGCTCACCTGGCATTGGCGAATAGAAGCCGCCAGCAGCATAGCTTTTGCCTGGCTCACAATGAAAATAGTAACCTGCTACAGTTGCTTTTTTGCCACCACGGCTAAAATAAGCGGCCATATTATTTTTGTAGGGGCTTTTATTTTTACTAAAACGAACATCCCTGTTAATGCGAAAAGTACAATCTTTTATCAGAAGTGTTCCTATAGGTTCATCAAAAGCAGCAATGGCAGGAATTAGTTCACCAACCATATTCAGTAAGTCTGCTTTTGCTACTTCATATATTTTTCTGTGCTCATCAAACCAGGGCTTATTATTATTATTTTGAAGATCTTTTAAAAATTTAATTGTTGTAGCATGTAGCATGTTGTAATTGTAATTTGTTACTGCAAATGTATTGCAATAAAAAAGGAACGGATATTGGTCCCTTTATGTTTTAAAAAAAACGGCTACACCTTTCCCCAATTTTCTCCACTCTTAATTCTGTATAAAGTCATTTCACTTACACCATATTTGGCGGCCATTAATTTATAAGTAAGCTTACGCTTGGGATTTTTTATGGCTTCCTTTATTGCTTTAACTTTTGTAACGTTTAATTTAAGTCCTTCTGTTTTATTAGCCTGCCTTTTTTTATAAGCAATTTTTTGAGGGCTGTTTTGCTGGTGGTTTCCTACTTCTTTTAGCGTAGCCCATTTTAAATTGCTGAAATGGTTATCTTCTTTTTTATGATTGATATGTATTACGTATCTATATTTTGGCGATGGCTTTTTACAAAACAATTTTGCTATTTCCCTGTGCAGGTAAATAGTGCCATTTCCCTTTTCTAAATGCAGGTTTAAAGTTCGGTATCCAGACGTTAATGATCCGTTTAATATTTTGCCATCTGTATGCACCTCATCTGTATAACTTGCTGCACGGCCAAAAGAAGAAACTGCGTACTTTCTTCTCAAGATTTTGTAGCCTGTAAAGTGCAGGGTATCCCATTTTTCTTCGGAGATTTTCTTAATCATATAACATGATTTTAATTGTTTTGCAATTGCAAACAACATTGTTCTTGACAAACATTGTTTTGATAAATCTGTGCTATAAATATAAATAATATTTTTACTAAGCAGGCAGCATTTTTATAAAATCTTCTTCGCTGATAATTTTAATAGTTTGTATTTTTTTTGCTTTTTCCAGTTTGCTTCCTGCATCATCACCTACTATCAGGTAATTTAATTTGCTACTTACTCCACTTACAATTTTGCCTCCATTTTCTTCCACCTTTGCTTCGGCATCGCTTCTTTTTAGTTTAGAAAGACTCCCAGTAAATAAAAAAGTTTGGCCGGTCAGCGCATCATTAAGATTAACTTGCTTTTTTTGATTTTTTAATGAAATACCCAAAGATTCAAGCCTTTGCAGAAGTTGTAAATTTTCTTCATCATGAAAAAACCTGTAAATACTTCCAGCTACTTTTACACCTACATCTTCAAGATTTAGCAATTGCTCTTCACTAAATTGGGTAAATTCTAATAAATGATCTACGGCATTGGCAAGTGTTTTAGCAGTTGTTTCGCCAACATAGCGAATGCCTAGCCCATAAATTAAACGATGTAAGGGCTGTGTTTTAGAACTGCCAATTGCAGCCTGTAAGTTTTCAAGCGATTTTTTACCAAAGCCACCTAGGTTGCCAATTGTATCAAAATTTAAGCTGTAAATACCCGGTACATCTTTTAATAAATCCAGTTCATAAAATTTACGCACATTTGCTTCGCCAAAACTTTTTATATCCATGGCATCTTTACTTACAAAATGTATGATGCGTTCTACTACCTGGGCTTTACAATTAATATTTATACAGCGCCATACTGCTTCTCCTTCTGGCTTAAATAATAGATGGTTGCATACGGGGCAATGTGTTGGAAACTGAATAGCGGTTTCGTCGCCATTCCGTAATTCTATAAATGATTTTACAATTTGAGGGATTACATCGCCGCTTCTTTCTATTAAAATTGTATCCCCCAGCATCAGGTTTTTTTCGTTGATATATTCTTCGTTGTGTATAGAAATACTTGTTACCGTAACACCACCAACTGCTACTGCCGCTATTTTGGCAACTGGAGTAACAGCTCCGGTTCTACCAACCTGAAATTCTACCTGCAGTAATTTGCTGGTAGCCTGTCTTGCTTTAAATTTAAAAGCGATGGCCCAACGTGGATGGTGAGATGTCATACCCAGCCGCTCCTGCAACTGAAGGTCGTTCACTTTAATTACCATACCATCAATTTCATAAGGCAGAGTATCTCTTTTATTTTCAAATTCTTCTACATGGCGGATCACTTTATCGATACCTTTTACAACGATCATTTCTTTTTTAGGGCTTCTAAAACCCAGGTTCCATAACATATCCAGCATGCCGGAATGTGTGTTGGGTTGGCGATTGTCTGTAGTGGTGATATAGCTAACATGATATAAAAATGCTTCTAAATTTCTTCTGCTAACTTCGGCAGTATCTTTCATTCGCAAGGAACCTGCGGCAGCATTCCTGGGGTTTGCAAATGGCGGAATGCCTTCTTCCATTAATTTATCGTTGTATTTTTTAAAATTGCTTTTATTAATCAGTACTTCTCCCCGAATTTCAATTTGTTCAACACCATAACTACTAAATTTTGCGGTTAGCGGAACAGATTTTATTTGTTTTGTATTTAAAGTTATTTCATCACCGGTTATACCATCACCACGGGTGGCCGAACGATTAAATTTGTCATTATCATATATCAATGAAATACTTGCGCCATCAAATTTTGGTTCCACACAATACTCCATTTCTGTTAAACCTGAAAGTTCTTTTGCTTTTCTATCCCAATCTAGCAGGTCGGTTGCATTGTAAGAATTTTCCAACGAAAGCATGGGAACAAGGTGCTGTACTTTTGGAAAGTTATTTACCAATCCTTTTCCAACTCTTTGTGTAGGAGAATCGTTGGTGATTAAGGATAGATTTTCTTTTTCAAACTTTTCCAGTAATTTGTATAAAGCATCGTATTCCGCATCGCTGATAAGGGGATCGTTTTGCACATAATACCTGTATTCATGAAAGCGAAGTACATCTCTTAAATCTTCAATCAACTGTATGGTGACATTCGCAGTACTTTCTTTATTCACTGCCAGCAACCATTTTGTGGTATTTTCCTGTAAAGCTTTTGTTTGTTCTTTTTCGTACATATATTTTCTTCTTCGGTAAAATTAAATAATTCAATTGCTACAACATAATGTATATAATAAAACCGGTTGATGCGTTTTTAAAAAGCTGACACAGTTTTTTATTTGATATTGAGAAATTAAAAATTTTGGGATCAGCATAACTTATTACCAAATGCATATTTACCAATTTTTATAAGATATAGGTATTTTATTATAATAATAGTGACGCCTATGCAACTGCTCTTTAATAGCAATCAAAACCAGCTACACTACCAGTTAATTTTGTTAAATCAATTAAAGTCTATAATTTCCGTAAACTACTTTATACAGTTGGATCAAAATGGAAAAGGGCTTTAATACCCGTTATAAAAAATAGGGTAGTACATAATATAAAAATTTTAGAAAGTATGTTACCAGAGGAAAAAATACTGCATACAAAAAATGCAAAATCATTACATGCCATACAATCTGGAGTAGAGAATAGTAACAGGATAGCACTTTCTGCAGACTGTGTGATTTTTGGTTTTGACGAAAATAAATTAAAAGTGTTGCTGATAAGAAGTGATCTAAAAAAGTATTTGGGTAAATGGTCATTGCTGGGAGATTTGGTTTTTCCAAAGGAAGATCTAGCTGCTGCTGCGTATCGAATATTAAAACAACGTACCGGTTTAAGCGATGTTTATTTGGAGCAGGTACACACATTTGGGGCTGTTAACCGCCATCCGGCAGGAAGGGTAGTAACGGTTACTTATTGTACACTTATCAATGTTCAGCATCATAAAATAAATATTTTAGATAATGAGTTGCACTGGCACGATATAAAAAGTGTAAAAGAGCTTGCTTTTGATCATCAACAAATATTTGAAACTTGCTTAAAACAATTGCAAAAAAGGGTGCAGGAACATCCGCTTGGTTTTAATTTATTACCCAAAAAATTTTCGTTAAGAGATTTACAGAATTTATATGAAGCCATTCTGGACATAAAAATGGACAGGAGGAATTTTAGAAAAAAGTTTTTCTCTATGGATTTATTAATCGACCTGAATGAAATGGAGCAGGATGTGCCCCACCGTCCCGGAAAACTCTATAAGTTTAATTTTGAAAAATATGAGCAGAAAAATAAAAAGTGGGTAGGGATTGATTTTTAGCCAAGAAAGGCTGCAATAATTTTTTGAAACAGTAGTAGTAAATATTAAGTAAATAAACCAGTTTTACCCTGAACAGGCAGGGTTTATAAACAAAGAATTTTCATACTTTCAACAGTAAAAAATCTTATACAAACTTTAGGAGGGTTTGAGAATAGATTTCCTTTTATACCCAAAAAATCGATTTTTTGCGTGCTTTTATTAATCCAATAAATATTTTAGTCAAAATAATTATTGGTAATCAGTCTATTACAAAGCCTCTATAAAAATACTTCTTCATTTTGTAGGAAATTAAAATGTTGCAGCCTACCTTTGCCGTCCATTAAAAAAGCCTTTCGGGATAGCGAGGGCATCACTTAAAAATAAATACAATGAGTAAACTACATTTCACCACTAAACATGCGAACGAGGCTACCGTTACACACAACTGGTATGTAATAGATGGTACTAATCAAACCGTTGGCCGTATGTGTTCTAAAATCGCAGCAATTCTGCGTGGCAAAAACAAAGCCTATTACACCCCACACGTAGATTGTGGAGATTATGTTATCGTAACCAATTGTGAAAAAATCAAATTGACCGGTAACAAAATGGACGAAAAAGTATATGACAACTATAGCGGTTACCCTGGTGGCCGTAAAGAAGAAGTTGCCAAAGATCTTCTAAGACGCAGACCTGAAGTTATTATCGAAAGAGCTATTAAAGGAATGTTGCCAAAAAATAAATTGGGGCGCAAAATGTACAAAAAATTATTTGTATATGTTGGTGCAGAACACCAGCATGCTGCTCAAAAACCAGCCGAACTAAAATTTTAAAACCCCTATCCCATGAAGGGGTAATATAAAAAGACAAATAAATGGAAAAGCAAAAAAACGCAGTTGGCCGTCGTAAACAAGCTGTAACCCGTGTTTTCTTAAGCAAGGGAGATGGTAAGATTACAATTAACGGTAAAGATTATAAAAATTATTTCTCTTTGGTTTATTTACAAAACCAAGTTGAATCGCCGCTTAAATTAATTGAAGCATCCGATAAATTTGATATTGTTATCAATGCACAAGGTGGTGGTATTAAAGGCCAGGCCGAAGCAGCTAAATTGGGTATCTCCCGTGCTTTATTGGAAGTTAGTGCAGACTACCGCCCAATGTTGAAAGCAGCAGGAATGCTTAAGCGTGACCCTCGTTCTGTTGAGCGTAAAAAACCAGGTCGCAAAAAGGCAAGAAAAAGCTTCCAGTTCAGCAAACGTTAAACTGTTTTTGGTTTGGTGTTTATTGTTTTGTGTTTTAAAATGCAGTGCAACAAACTTCAAATCTGGCGGTAAACAATAAACTACAAACACAAATAATTAAATATATACAATGGAAAATACTTCCTTACAACAGCAACTTCTTGAAGCAGGTGTTCACTTTGGTCACTTAAAAAAGAAGTGGAATCCTAAAATGTTGCCTTACATTTTTGCTGAAAAAAAAGGTATACACATTATTGATCTGAATAAAACCGTAGAAGGTTTACAGGAAACTGCTGCGGCATTAAAATCAATTGCAAAAAGCGGTAAAAAGATAATGTTTGTTGCTACTAAAAAGCAAGCCAAGGAAATTGTTTCTGATTGTGCTAAACGTATTAACATGCCCTACGTAACAGAACGTTGGCTAGGTGGCATGCTTACCAATTTCAACACCGTTCGTAAGAGCGTAAAGAAAATGCAGAGCATCGAAAAAATGTTAAATGACGGCAGCATTGACAATCTTACAAAAAAAGAGCGTTTAACACTTACCCGTGATAAAGATAAAATGGAGAAAGTGTTAGGTGGTATTGCACAAATCAGTCGTGTACCAGCAGCATTATTTTTGGTAGATATTGGTCATGAACATATTGCATTGGCAGAAGCTAAGCGCTTAAACATTACTACATTTGGTATGGTTGACACCAATTGTGATCCTAATAAAGTTGAATTTGCAATACCTGCAAATGACGATGCAACCAAATCAATTGCCATTATTGTTAACTATATAGTTGCTGCAATTGCAGAAGGTTTGGCAGAGCGTTTAGCTGAAAAAGATGATGACGATAATAGTAATGATAGCGACGAAACAGCAGAAGCTAAAGCAGCTCGTTTTGAGCAAAAGGCAGATAGCAGTGACGATAGAAATAAAAGAGCAAGAGGTGCAGCACCAACTAAGCGTCGTGTACCTGGTCCTGGAGTAGGAGGTAGAAGGCCAGCAACTGGCGGAGGTAGTGGACCAAGATAAATTTTTAGTTTTTTTATTAACAATCTTACAATTTGCGAAAATTCATTTGCTTAACGGCAGGTGAATTTTTGCAGTTAAAAATACAATTATGAGTGCAACAATAACGGCAGCTGATATTAACAAGCTGCGTCAATCAACAGGAGCCGGCATGTTAGATTGCCGTAAAGCATTAACAGAAAGTAATGGCGATTTTGAAGCCGCCATTGATTGGTTACGCAAACAAGGGCAAAAAGTTGCTGCTAAACGTAGCGACAGGGAAGCTAAAGAAGGTGTTATTTTAGCAAAAACTACTGCGGATAATAAAACAGGAATTATAGTTTGCATCAGTTGTGAAACTGATTTTGTAAGCAAAAATGCCGAATTTGTAGCTTTCTCTCAAAGTATAATGGATGCAGCAATTGAGCACAATGTAAAAAGTGCTGAAGAGTTAAATGAAGTTGCTATTAATGGTACTAAAGTAGCTGAATTGATCAATGATAAGTTAGCTGCTATTGGAGAAAAAATCGCTATTAAGTTCGAAAGAATAGAAGCGCCTTTTGTCGCTTCCTACATACATGGTGCAAATCGTATGGGCGTATTGGTTGGTTTTAATAAAGAAGTTGCTGAAGCAGGTAAAGACGTGGCGATGCAAATTGCTGCAATGAATCCTTTGGCGATAGATGAAACATCAATTGCTCCGGAAACAATTGCCAGGGAAAGAGAAATTGCCATTGAACAAATTAAAGCAGAAGGTAAACCTGCTGAAATGGCCGAAAAAATAGCTGTTGGTAAAGTAAACAAATTCTTTAAAGACAATACTTTATTAGCGCAGGCTTTTGTAAAAGATAATAGTAAATCAGTGGGTGATTATTTAAAAAGCGTTGGTGCTGATTTAAAAGTAGTTGAATTTAAAAGAGTTGCGTTAGGATAATTTCCTTTATATTTTTTTAAAAGCGAAACGAAAGTTTCGCTTTTTTTTATTTGTGGCAACGTTTAAATAATCAGGGAGATATAAAATCTATATCTTCGCATCGCAAAAAATACCCCTTATGCCTTCTAAATACAAACGTATTCTTCTTAAACTTTCTGGTGAATCCCTTATGGGGGATAAAAATTTTGGATTAGACAGTAATGTTATAGCCAGATATGCAAAGGAAATTAAAAGTATTGTAGAACTAGGCGTGCAGGTAGCCATTGTAATTGGGGGAGGTAATATTTACCGTGGTATGAATGAGGCCGAAACTGGTATTGAAAGGGCACAGGGCGACTACATGGGCATGCTTGCTACAGTTATCAATGGAATGGCTTTGCAAAGTGGTCTGGAGAAAGCGGGTGTTTATACCAGGTTACAAAGTGCAATCAAAATGGAACAAATAGCTGAACCATATATTCGCAGAAGAGCAATGCGACATTTAGAAAAAGGTAGGGTGGTTATCTTTGGTGCAGGTACAGGAAATCCTTATTTTACTACTGATACAGCCGGTTCTCTACGAGCAGTAGAAATTAAAGCAGAAGTAATTTTAAAAGGCACAAGAGTAGATGGTATTTACTCTGCTGATCCGGAAAAAGATACTACTGCAACGAAATTTGAAAATATTACTTTCAACGAATGCATCAGTAAAAATTTGAAAGTGATGGATATGACAGCTTTCACTTTATGTATGGAAAATGAATTGCCGATCATTGTTTTTGATATGAATAAAGAAGGAAATTTATTAAAGGTGGTAACAGGCGAAAATGTGGGTACACTGGTTAAAGGGTAATATAATCTTATTGTAAAAGCTTCCGGTAAATACTGACGGAAGCTTTTTTATTTTAACCATCTTTTTATTATTTTACTACTTAACATTAGTGGGATATTTCATTGCTTTTCACCTTGAGTCATTCTTCCTCTTTTTAATTAAAATGGCAGTGCACAACTTTTTAATTACTGTTATTTATGATTATTTTTAAAGTAGAATAAGTACAACAGTTTTTATAAAATGGGCAATAATCGTTAACCAAATAATTATGGATCATACAGATAAAAGTGATTTAGTAGCACAGGTAAAACAACTAGTAGCTGAAAATATAAATCTTGGGATTAAGCTAAATGAGCATGAATTTACGGCGGCATTTAAAGAACGGGAGATGTTGGAAATGAAGCAACAAATTGTTACTGGTAATGAATTAATAAGTAAGCTTGATACCCAGGTTATTGAACTGGAACTTTTACAAAATTATATGGATGATCTTTCAAACGAAAAAGAAGGTGGCATCAATAGAGAAATGAATTTTCAACAACATCCTTACCATGTGACAGATTTTAAATATCAACTTGATGATCTAAAACAACAAAATAACTATCTGCAAATACAGGTGGCAGATCTGCAAGCCCAGATGCAGGAGTTAAGTAATAGAAACCTTTTATTACAACAGCAAGTTAGTCGGGTGGCGGAACTTGAAAGTCACTTAGTTGACGAGGAACAGCAAAGTAATAAATGGAAGGCCTTGGCGGCTTTGAAAAAATAAAAATAGATTAATAAAAAGTAGGATTCATCCAAAGGTTTTTCTACTTTACTTTTCTAAAATTTATTTTATATGAATATAATTGAACGAATTAAGAACATTATTACAAATCCTAAAAGTGAATGGGAAAAAATTAATATAGAAGAAGAGACACTTTCTGCTGTAATAACAAAGTACGTAGTTCCTTTAGCATTAATGGGAGCAGTAGCCACGTTTATTGGCTATGGTTTTATTGGAATTGACCATCAATTTTTTAGGATGGAGGGTATGGAATGGGGAATAAAAATGGCTGTAGTGCAAATTATATCTTCGATAGTAGGTGTAATTGTTACTGCTTATGTTGTTGATGCCTTAGCCCCTTCTTTCTCTTCCACAAAAAATATTAATAAATCTGCACAATTAGTTGCCTATAGCTTTACTCCTGCCTTTATTGGTGCATTGCTGTATATTTTTCCTGCTATTGGATGGCTGGGAGGGTTATTTGGATTATATGGAATTTACCTGATGTACCTTGGTCTTGAACCTTTAAAGAAGACGCCCGAAGATAAAAAAGTAATTTATCTGGTAGTTACAATAGTGGTGTTGATTGTTGTATACGCAATTTTGGGAATGATACTCGGTACAGTTTTGGGAACAAGGATTAGTGGCAGAAGTATAAACATTTGATAAATATTTTTATAAATTTATTATCGAAGCGTTCTGAAATTTCAAGATACTTTTTTCTTTGCTTTATTTAGCTGAATTTTGTGTTTTAAAGTTTTGAAATATGAGTACAATAGCTGACATACGGAAAGAATATATGCTCGAAACATTAAATGAATCAGGGGTAGAAAGCAATGCTATTGCTCAATTTGATAGTTGGTGGCAAGATGCTATTACGAGTGCTATCGAAGAAGTAAATGCCATGACTTTAGCAACTGCAAGCCTACAAGGCAAACCATCAGCAAGAATTGTATTGTTGAAAAATTATGATGACAAAGGGTTTGTGTTTTTTACGAATTATGAAAGTCGTAAGGGGAGCGAACTTGCCGATAACCCACAGGCATGTATGGTGTTTTTTTGGAAAGAGTTGGAACGTCAGGTTAGAATAGAAGGAGTTATAGAAAAAGTGAGCAGAGAAGAAAGTGATATCTATTTTTTATCAAGACCGAAAAGTAGTCAAGTGGGTGCATGGGCATCACCACAAAGCAAATTAATTGTAAGCAGGGAAACGATTGAGGAGAATGTGATAAAGTTTAAAGCAAAATTTGAAAACGAATCGATATCTCGCCCATCTAATTGGGGAGGATATCGGCTAAAACCTGAATTGATAGAATTTTGGCAAGGCAGAGAAAGCCGTTTACACGACCGCTTGCAATATACTATTCAAGAAGATGGTATCTGGAAAATTGAAAGACTTGCTCCTTAATATTAATTTGATAATGGATAATTATAAATCAATGCAATCACAATTATCCATTATCAATAAAATATTTATTAAGATTCTTTAGCCTTGGGCGCTACATTTTTTTTTGCTGGCTTGGATGGCCTTGATTTGCCAAAAGATCCTTTAGTAATTTTACCTTTTTTTGTTTTGATATCTCCACGTCCCATAGTATTTTTTTTAGTTTAATTATTTAAGATTAAAAAAAGCAAGACCATAATATGTCTTGCTTTTTAATGTGTTTTGGCAAACATTACAATTTACCTGACAATTCTTTACCAGCTTTAAATTTAGCTACCTTTTTTGCTTTGATTTTAATAACGGCACCAGTCTGTGGATTGCGGCCATTGCGGGCAGCTCTTTTAGAAACTGAAAAAGTACCGAAACCAACTAAAGTTACTTTACCATTTCCTTTTAAAGTTTTTGTAACTGCTTCTACAAAAGAATCTAAAGTTGCATTGGCTTGTGTTTTTGTGATGCCAGCATCTTCAGCAATTTTTGAAATTAATTCTGCTTTGTTCATAATTATATTTTTGAAATTTTATTAACCACAACAAATATAAAAGGTTTTTTATTGCAACAAAATTTTTTCTATGAAAATTTATTCATAACAAATCGCTGAAAACC
>JANXSK010000081.1 GCA_025352695.1 Ferruginibacter sp.
GAAGACGAAAAGAACAAACACAAAATTTTAGCTCAAAAAAAACAGTACACCCCCATTTGCAAAAACAATTTGACTTTTGAATGGTAGTAAGCTATTCCTTAGATTTATATAGCAAAGTTTAAATTATCTCGGACAACAATAGTTTTAAATTATTAAAATGTCCTGCTAGCTTTCCCTGCAAAAATTTTAAAATGCGTTACCGATTTACTGGCAAAATGAAAAACGTGTAAATGCCTCAACGGCAAAATTAATAGCTAAAACATCTCAACATCTTTACTGCAAAAATCTTATTTTTACATCTCTAATCTACATCACCATCTTTATAAATTAACCATTATGCCATCATTTGATTTTGCCAGTAAAGTTGATCTGCAAACATTAGACAATGCTATAAACATTGTAAGTAAAGAAGTTACCAATCGTTTTGATTTTAAAGGGAGCCATGTTTTAATTGAACTTAATAAAAAAGATTTAAAAGTAAATCTGGAAGCCGACAGCGAAATGAAATTGACTCAAATTATTGATGTCTTAATTAGTCGCAGTATGAAGCAAGGGTTGGCGGCCGAAGTATACGATTTAAGTAAAGAGCCACACCAAAGCGGCAAAATTGTAAAGCAGGAAATACCAGTAAGAAATGGCATTAAACAAGAAGATGCAAAAAAAATAGTAAAGCTTATAAAAGATAGTGGTTTAAAAGTACAGGCAGCGATAATGGACGATATTATTCGCATTACAGGCAAAAAAATAGATGACCTTCAGGATGTAATTCAGGCATCAAAAACCTGGGAAGTTGGCATTGCTTTGCAACAAACCAATATGAAAAGCTAGTTGAGAGCTAGTGTAAGCAAGGATTGTAAGATTTGTTGATCAATGTTATATTATTTTGATTAATTACCATACTTTTGCATCTTTAAAAATCGCATGGCAAAATCCATGCACAAACTTTTACAATTATGAAAAAAGATTTGCATCCTAAAAATTATCGTTTCGTTATTTTTAAAGATATGAGTAATGGTACTACATTTTTAAGTCGTTCTACGGCCAATTCTAATGAAATGCATTTACACGAAGATGGTAAGGAATATCCTGTAATTAAGCTGGAAATTTCAAATACATCTCACCCGTTTTATACTGGTAAAAATGTATTGGTTGATACTGCTGGACGTATTGATAAATTTAAAAGACGGTACGAAAAGAAAGCAAATTAGTATTATAAGTACAATTTTTTTTTGATGACAATATTTAAAAATCCCTTTGGTTTACCGAAGGGATTTTTGTTTTAAACACATAAAGATTGGGCTAATAGTTTTTTGCTTTGTAATTTAGATGCAATGACAATTATTTTAGATGACAGCTCTTGCAAAGAGCAACTTTATCCATTTACAGCAACGAGAGATGTTGCTGACATTAGAATAGGCATTCTTACAATTAGAGAAAAATGGGCATTGATTATATCCCGGAATTTAATTTTTGAAAATGATCAAATTTTAAAGATTCCTGCAAATATTATTCCCACACAATCCAATGTAAATCAAATTATCAATGAAGCTATTGCGGGAAAATGCTTACCAGATGGTGAGGTTGTAAAAGCAATTCAACAGCCGTGGAATATTTTTCAATTAAACGACTGCGCTTTAAGAAATGATTTTGAATTGATTACTGCCGGACGAAAATCAGCTGAACTTTCTTCTACCAACAAAACAATTTTTTCAGAAAATATTTTTATTGAAGAAGGAGCTAAAATTGAACATTGTATTATAAATGCTGCTACTGGTCCTGTTTATATTGGCAAAAATGCAGAGATGATGGAAGGCAGCATGGTTCGTGGACCATTTGCATTGTGTGAAGGCGCAATATTAAAAATGGGGAGTAAAGTATATGGAGCAACTACAATTGGACCTTTTTGTATGGTTGGAGGTGAAATAAAAAACTCAGTAATATTTGCAAATAGCAATAAAGGACATGATGGATATTTGGGAGATAGTGTAATAGGCGAGTGGTGCAATTTAGGTGGAGGAACTACTAATTCTAATATAAAAAACTCTGCTGCAAAAGTAAAAGTTTGGAATAATAAAACCAAAGAGTATGTTTCGGCAGGATTAAAGTGTGGGTTACTAATGGGCGATTATAGCAGGGCTGCAATAAATACATCTTTTAATACAGGCACGGTTGTAGGTGTTTGTTGTAATGTTTTTGGAGAAGGCTTTCCTCCAAAATTTGTAAATGATTTTACCTGGGGTAAAGAAAGATATATTTTTGATAAAGCTTTGCAGGATATTGATAACTGGAAAAAGCTAAAAGGAAAAAAAAATTCCCTCAAAGAAAATCAAATTTTAAAAGAACTTTACAATCAACAAATAAAATAAAAATGAGAAAACAAATAGCAGCTGCTAACTGGAAAATGAATCTTACACTTCAACAGGGAGAAATATTAGTTGAAGAATTATTAAAAGCTACCCATGATTTTAGCGAAAATCAGGAAGCTGTACTTGCAGTCCCATTTCCTTATCTGGTAAATGTAAAAAAGATGCTTACCGGTAACAACCATTTTTTTGTAGCAGCACAAAATTGTTACAACAAAATATCAGGGGCATATACAGGTGAAGTGAGTGCAGAAATACTAAAAAGTGTTGCGGTAGATTATGTGATTGTAGGCCATAGTGAAAGAAGAGAATATTTTAATGAAAGCAATAAAGTGCTCGCAGAAAAAATAAATATTTGTATTGAATATGGGTTAAAACCAATTTTTTGTTGTGGCGAAGCGTTGGAAATAAGAGAGGCTGACACTCAAAATAGTTTTGTAGAAAATCAAATAAAAGAGAGCCTGTTTCATTTATCAGGGGAACAATTATTTGGGTTTGTAGTTGCTTACGAACCAATCTGGGCAATTGGTACAGGCAAAACGGCTTCCAGCGAACAGGCGCAGGAAATACATGCATATATCCGCAGTGTTTTTGCTTCTACATATGGGGATGCTGTAGCCAATAGCATTTCTATTTTATACGGAGGAAGCGTTAAAGCAGCCAACGCAAAAGAAATATTTAGCCAGCCAGATGTTGATGGGGGACTTGTAGGTGGAGCATCTTTAATGGCCGCAGAATTTGGAGCTATTATCAAAAGTCTTAAATAAAAATAAAAACTTACATAAGATCTAAGGCCTTTGCAAAAAATGTAAAGTTAAAAGGTAATACCAGAGAGGCATAACCACCAGCGTATGTATATGCAACAGCAAGGCCAGCTAAAGATAATATAAAGAGGATCCAATAAAGAGCTGTAGATTTTTTTGTTGTTTCCATTGTAATTTTTTTTGCAAAAATAAGGTAAAACATACACATTTGTTTTACCTTATTTTTGCAATTTTATTTTTAAATAAATTGTGTAAAAGTGATTTTTTGATTGAAAAACGCATATAAATTTTATCTTAATTTATTGTGTAATTTATACATTTTGCGGTAAAGGTTTTATATTGCTGCATATTAACTTGCTTCAAAAATGACGATTAATTTTTATTTACACTATTATACCCAAATCGGGCAAACGCTTTTTGTTTCAGGTAATTGCAACGCATTAGGAAACGATGATTTTGCTAAAGCTATTCCATTACAATATTTAAACAATCAATTCTGCCATTGCCAGGTTGAAATTCCCATAAATGAAATAGAAGCCGTAAATATTGAATACCGTTATATTTTAAAGGATGTTCAAGGCAATGAAACAATTGAATGGAAAGATGACAAATATATTGATTGCACCGAAAATCATATAACAGAAATTGCATTGATAGATACCTGGAATTATGCTGGTATTACTGAAAATGCATTTTACACCAAACCTTTTAAAGAGGTATTACTAAAAGAAAAGCAAGCCAAAGAAATTATTCAAGGCGATGTTGATTATACACATGAATTTAAAGTAAAATGTCCGCTCCTAAAAGAAAATGAACAGATTTGCTTAATCGGTAGTGGAAAAGCATTTGGTGAATGGAGCACGGAATCACCCATATTACTTTCTAAAAAGGATAATTGGTGGACAATAAAAATAAATCTTTCAGCAGCAGGTTCTTCCTTAGCGTATAAATATGTAATCTACAATCAAAAAGACAAAAAATTTATCAGGTATGAATCTGGTGAAAATAGAATTTTGCCAGCCGATGGTGGTAAAGGTAAATTAACCATTTTGCATGATGGATTTTTCAAAAGCCTTTCTACTAGTTGGAAAGGTGCAGGTGTAGCTATTCCTGTGTTTAGCTTAAGGAGCGAAAATAGTTTTGGTACAGGCGAGTTTGCTGATGTAAAATTAATAGTTGACTGGGCAAAAGAAACTGGTTTAAAATTAATTCAGCTTTTGCCAGTTAATGATACAACTGCTACACATACCTGGCTGGATTCTTATCCATATGCTGCCGTATCGGCATTTGGCTTACATCCAATGTTTTTAAATCTAGAAAAAGTTGCAGGCAGCAAAAATGCAGCCATTTTAAAACCGCTTAAGCAAAAAAAAATAGAATTAAATGCGCTCGCAGATGTGGATTACGAGCAGGTAATGAAGTATAAGTTTGAAACCATTAAAAAGTTATACGAGCAGCAAAAAGATGATTTTAAAAACGATATAAAATATTTTGAATTCTTTGATTTAAATCGCCAATGGTTAATGCCTTATGCTGTTTTTTGTTATTTAAGGGATACCTATAAAACTGCTGATTACAGCAAATGGCCAACAAACAATAAGTACGAAGAAAATATGGTGCAGGAACTGGCATCAACAGACCAGCCTCATTATGATGACATTGCCCTGCATTATTTTATTCAATACCATTTGCACCTTCAGTTAAAAGAAGCTACCCTTTATGCTCATAAAAACGGCATAGTAGTTAAAGGCGATTTACCCATTGGTATATATCGTTATAGTTGTGATGCATGGATGGCGCCCGAATTATATAATATGGATGAGCAGGCTGGTGCACCGCCAGATGACTTTGCTGTTAAAGGTCAAAACTGGGGTTTTCCAACTTATAACTGGAAAAAAATGAAGGTAGATGATTTTGCCTGGTGGCGGCAGCGCTTTGAGCAAATGAGTGAATATTTTGATGTATTTCGTATTGATCATATTCTTGGGTTTTTTAGAATTTGGAGTGTGCCGTTAAGTGCCGTAGAGGGACTATTGGGACGCTTTGTACCCGCAATACCTATTCATATAAATGAGTTGTTTCAAAACAATATTTCTTTTGAATACCATCGTTATTGTAAGCCATATATTACCGAAAGGCTTTTAGAAGAAAAGTTTTGCGAAAAGGCGGCGTTTGTGAAAGAAAATTTTTTAAATGAGGCTGAGGGTTTGTTGCAATTAAAACCAGTATTTGAGACACAGCGAAACGTTGAAAACTATTTTAAACAAACACCTGAAACACCGTTTAATCAATTAATAAAACAAGGTCTGTTTGATCTTATTAGTAATGTAATTTTAATTGAAGAAGCAGGCTCACAAATGCAGCAATTCCATTTTCGCATTGGTATGCATGAAACAGCTTCTTTTAAAGAACTGGATGAATATAGCCAACAAAAATTAAGAGAACTGTACATTAATTATTTCTTTAGAAGGCAAGATAATTTTTGGCGAAAAGAAGCTTTGTATAAATTGCCTGAATTAAAAAGAAGTAC
This sequence comes from Ferruginibacter sp., assembly GCA_025352695.1. Lineage (GTDB taxonomy): Bacteria > Bacteroidota > Bacteroidia > Chitinophagales > Chitinophagaceae > Ferruginibacter. The sequence continues at coordinate 5,658 of JANXSK010000081.1, forward strand.
TGATATGCTGGTTTGCGGTGAAGATCTTGGAATGGTACCGGATTGTGTGCCGGATGTGATGAAACAGACAGGTATTTTAAGTCTGGAAATACAAAGAATGCCGAAGCAAACAACTACTGATTTTTTTCATCCTAATGATGCACCTTATTTGAGTGTGGTTATGCCTTCTACGCATGATATGAGTACTATACGTGGCTGGTGGGAAGAAGATCCTACAAAAACACAGCAATTCTTTAATAATATGCTGGGGCATTACGGTAAGGCTCCTTTTTATTGCGAACCTTATATTAACAGAGAAATAGTTTTACAGCATTTATATTCTCCGGCAATGTGGAGTATTTTTCAGTTACAGGATTTAATGGGCACAAGTCAAAAATTACGTCGGGATAATCCCAATAATGAAAGAATTAATATACCGGCAAATCCTCAACATTACTGGAAATACAGAATGCACATAACGTTGGAAAGCTTGATAAAAGAAACTGCTTTTAATGACGAATTGAAAAAGGATATATTGGCTAGCGGACGATAATAAAAAGTACACTAAAATAAGAACGGCCGCATAGAAAAGTGTGGGTAAAAATTAAAAAAGGGTACAAAATTTTGTATCCTTTTTTAATAATAAGTATAATTGAATTAATGTTTTACAAATGGCAACGTTGTAGTTGTTCCATCTGCAGAATTAATGCGAACGTAGTAATTTCCTGAAGGAAGTTTTTTAACATCAAGATTTACTATGCTTTCATTGGCAATGGTATAATCTGCTTTGTAAACAATTTGACCACCAGCAGATGTAATAGATACGGCTGCTTTTCCTTTCTGGCCTGCTTTTGTTTGAATATTTAGGTAATTAACTGCAGGATTAGGGAAGATAGTAATGTAACCCAATAACCTGCTGTTGCCATTATTTACAACGGCTACATTACTTAAAGTTACCAGGCCGGATTTATCAATAATCTTTAAACGATAATAATTAAATGTCGCAAAAGAAATATTGTCTGTAAAGTTATAAGAAGTGATACCAACTCCATTTTTTGCATTGATGCTTGCTCCTGGTACATCAGTAAATTTGTTGCCCTCACTGCTATGCTGCAACTGGTATTTAAGAATATTTATTTCTTCTGCACTTGTCCATTTTAATAAATTTTTTCCTCCGGTTGTTTTTTCTGCAGAAAACGAAACAAGGCGTACAGGTAATGGTCCACCTTGGCTTGTATTTAAAGAGTAATTTCCAAAACTGCCGTTTTTAAGTGTGGTAACAACAATATAATAAGTACCAGCTGCCGGAAAATTATAAGTAATAGCAAAATTAACACCAGGACCAGAATCATCATCTCCAACAAGCACATTTGCCAATGGAGTCAAAGGATTGAAACCGGCCGGACTGTAAAGGAATCCGAACGTATCAAAATTAACTGAACCTGTACAAACTATGGTTAACAAACCAGGTACAGTTACTACGTATGGAATTAGATTATAAGATACATTTGTACCCACTATAGAAAGTGCAGTAGGCGGCATCCCGTTAGCAGGTCTGTGAAATTTGGGATCTGAAGCATTTATATTACCCGAAATAGTTTGGGCACCTACAAATTGTATGCAAATTGCCGTAAAGAACAGAAGTAAAGCTTTTTTCATTATAAATGTGTTAAGTTAAGAATACGTTTAGAATTCGTAAAAGTACTATAATATTGCGGAAATTCGTACTTGTTCACACAACATAATTTACATCCATATATGGTAATAAAATACAATGAATACAATCTTTTATTTCAGCATCCTTTTACAATTTCAAAAGGAACAAAAACACACCAGCCCACATTTGTCGCCGAGCTGGAATTCTTTGGCATAAAGGGTTACGGCGAAGCTCCCGCTATTAGTTATTATAATATTTCCGTGCAAAAAATGATAGAAGACCTGGAAAGAAAAAAGCAATTTGTTGAAAAATTTGCTTTCTCTGATCCAGAAAGATATTGGCATTACCTGCACCATTTGTTTCCTATGAACCCATTTTTAGTGTGTGCATTGGATATGGCTGCATGGGATTTATACGGGAAGCTAAAGGGAAAATCACTACGTATTTTATGGAATTTGGATGATAGTAAAATTCCAGTTACAGATTACACAATTGGGATAGATACCATAGAAAAAATGGTGGAAAAAATGAAGGAAAAACCTTGGCCCGTGTATAAAATAAAAGTAGGCGTACCAAACGATGTAGCGATGGTAAGGGAATTAAGAAAACACACAGATGCAATTTTTAGAGTAGATGTAAATGAAGGCTGGACTTTGGAAGAAGCACTTGAAAAAATCCCACTATTAAAAGACCTGGGAGTAGAGCTGGTAGAACAACCTTTGGCAAAAGAAAACTGGGATGGTATGAAAGTATTATTTGCAGCATCGCTTCTTCCACTTTTTGCTGATGAAAGCTGTGTGGCAGAAGCGGATGTTGAAAAATGTACCGGATATTTTCATGGCATTAATATTAAACTTACCAAATGCAGTGGTATTACGCCTGCCAGAAGAATGATTGCGCAGGCAAAGGCGTTAAATATGAAGGTTATGATTGGCTGTATGAATGAATCTTCAATTGGCACTGCGGCCATTGGGCAGTTAGCACCTTTGGTAGACTATGTGGATATGGATGGACCTTTATTGCTTGCTGAAGACATTGCCACTGGAGTTGGTTTTGATTTTGGAAAAATTTGCTATAACGATTTACCCGGATTAGGAGTAAATGTGAACCCTCTTTAAATTTTATTTGGTAAAATAATTTATCAGTCTTTACTTTGTGTCAATAATGAAACAAATCACTCATATACATCATCATCATTTTTTACCGCGGGGTAAGCAATGTTGATTTGTATGTCATCAAAACATATTTTCAAAGGGCTTACTCAAAAGGTAAGCCCTTTTTTATTTTTTATGTGCTGTCTTATAAAATGTATGGACTATTAATAATCAAACGGATCATTAAATTTTATTTACTAATTTATAATAAAAGAGGCAACGGATTGAAAGGGAAGAACCAAATAGGTATGCGGTAAAAGAGTGTGACACAACAGTGCTAAATAGAATTATTAAAGTCTGGAAAATAAAAATTAATCAATGCTAAAAATCGCAGTTCAAAAATCAGGAAGGTTGTACGAAGATTCTATCAGACTTTTAAAAGAGTGTGGTATTGAATTAAATAACGGTAATAAACAATTAAAGGCCGCCGCTTTTAATTTTCCGATTGAAGTATTTTTTTTACGTGATGATGATATTCCTCAATATGTGTATGATGGTGTTGCTGACATTGGCATTGTGGGGGAAAATGTACTACTGGAAAAAGAAAAAGATATTGACTTGGTGTACAGGTTAGGTTTTGGTAAATGCCGTTTAAGTATTGCCATACCAAAATCAATGCAATACCAATCTGCCAGTGATTTAAATGGGTTAAAGATTGCAACCACTTACTCAAATATTCTTAATAAATACCTGAAAAAAAATAATATTAATGCAGAGATACATGAAATTAGTGGTTCGGTAGAAATAGCACCTGGTATAGGTTTGGCTGATGCAATCTGCGATTTGGTAAGTAGTGGCAGTACACTTTTTACCAATGGTTTAAAGGAAGTAGAAGTTATTTTAAAATCAGAAGCGGTATTATCTGTAAATAAAAAATTATCTATAGAAAACAATGCCATTCTGGATAAATTATTGTTGCGTATTAATGCAGTTAAAACAGCAAAAAATAATAAATATATTTTATTGAATGCTCCCAATAATCAATTGAAAAATATATCAAGTTTATTACCTGGTATGAAAAGCCCCACTATTGTTCCTTTGGCAGAAGGAGGATGGAGCAGCGTACAAAGTGTAGTGAATGAAAATGATTTTTGGGAAATTATAGAAAAATTAAAATCGTATGGTGCAGAAGGAATAATTGTGTTACCGATAGAGAAGATGATTGTATAACTGGCCTTTAACGAATGAGGAGAATTTTAGTTTTTTATAGAAGTTGACTTAATTTATTATTATGGAAAATATTTTTATAAATCCTTTGCAGGAAGAATGGAAAGCAATTTTCAGGCGGCCTGCTTTTGATAGTAATGCATTGGAAAGTATTGTTGCTCCTATTTTGCTGGATGTTAAATTGCGTGGCGATGCTGCGGTAAAAAAATATGCAGCTAAGTTTGATTGCAGTGATTTGGAGGTATTGAAAGTTAGTGAACAGGAAATAATGGAAGCAGCAGTTTTGGTGGAGGATAAGTTGAAAGTTGCAATTGAATTGGCTAAAAATAATATAACTAAATTTCATGAAGCACAAAGAGAGGTTGTTACTCAAATAGAAACTACTACGGGCGTAATTTGTTGGAGAAAATCAATTGCAATTGAAAAAGTTGGATTGTATATACCCGGCGGTACAGCACCGTTGTTTTCTACGTTGCTTATGTTAGGTATACCTGCTTTGCTGGCTGGTTGCAGCGATATTGTTGTTTGCACTCCGGCAGATAAAAACGGAAAAGTTAACCCCGTAATATTATATGTGGCTCAACTAATTGGATTGAAAAATATTTATAAAGCAGGTGGAGCTCAAGCCATTGCAGCAATGGCCTATGGTACTGAAACGATACCGCAGGTACACAAAATTTTTGGGCCGGGAAACCAGTATGTTACCGGTGCAAAACAATTGGTTAACAAAGAAGGCATTGCTATTGACATGCCTGCAGGTCCAAGCGAAGTTGCTGTATATGCAGATGAAACTTCTACTGCAGGTTTTGTGGCTGCAGATTTGCTAAGCCAGGCAGAACATGGAGCAGATAGTCAGGTTATTTTGGTTGCAAGTTCGCAGGGCGTTGTTGCTGCTGTAAAAAATGAAATTGATAAACAGTTGCTTGTTTTAGTAAGAAATGAAATTGCTTTAAAAGCGTTGCAAAATGCCCGTTTTATCGTTATGGAAAAAGTGGATATTGCTTTTGAATTGTTGAATGAATATGCGGCAGAGCATTTAATTATTGCATCAGACAAGGCGTTGCAGTTGGCTGACAAAGTAGTAAATGCAGGAAGTGTTTTTCTTGGAAATTTTTCACCAGAAAGTGTGGGCGATTATGCATCCGGTACAAACCATACCTTACCTACCAATGGTTATGCAAAAGCTTATAGCGGCGTTTCGCTGGATAGTTTTGTAAAGAAAGTAACTTTTCAACAGGTTAGTAAAGCCGGCATTAAAAACATTGGTTACGCAGTAGAAATAATGGCTTTAGCAGAAGGATTGGACGCTCATAAAAATGCTGTAAGTATTAGATTAAAAAGTATACAGAGAGCCAAATAATTAATAAGATATACTTTTTTTTAAATTGTTATGTCACAAATAATACAAGTCAAAAATTTTGAGTCTATCAGGAATAAGCTGTTTCAGAGTTTCAGTATCAAAAAAGATTAATACCTTTTTCTAATTTCAATTTTAAAATATGTTTGATTTAAACAACCTTATTCGGGATAATATCAAAACACTAAAACCTTATTCATCGGCAAGGCATGAATTTACAGGTAAGGCTTCGGTATTTTTAGATGCCAATGAAAATCCTTACGGGTCACCGCTAGCAGATAAATTTAATCGCTATCCGGATCCGTTGCAATGGCAACTCAAATTTCAATTGGCACGTATTAAAGGTGTTCCTGCAGAAAATATTTTTGTGGGTAATGGAAGTGACGAAGTGATTGACCTTGCTTACCGTATATTTTGCACTCCTGAAAAAGACAATGTAATTGTTTGTCCGCCCACTTACGGCATGTATGAAGTAAGTGGCAATATCAACGATGTTGAAATAAAAAAGGTAAACCTTACCAGTGATTTTCAGTTAGATGTGGAAGGTGTGCTTAGTGCAATTGATAGCCATACAAAACTAATTTTTATTTGTTCTCCCAACAATCCAACCGGCAACAATATGCACCGGGAAGATGTAGAAATGATATTAAATAATTTTTCTGGTATCGTGATAATTGATGAGGCATACATTAATTATTCAAAACAAAAAACTTTTATTCAGGAACTTACAGAGTATCCGAATCTGCTGGTGATGCAAACATTGTCAAAAGCTTGGGGATTGGCTGCATTGAGGCTGGGCTTATGTTACGCCTCTATAGATATTATTGATTTGTTTAACAAAGTAAAACCTCCTTACAATATTAATGATGCCTCTCAACAACTGGCATTGGAAGCCCTGGAAGGTACCGACTTGATAAATAAATGGATAACAGCATCTGTTGAGCAAAAGGAAATGGTTATAAAAGTAGTGGCAGTATTTAATTTTGTTGAAAAAATTTATCCAAGTGATGCCAACTTTTTTTTAATGAAAGTAAAGGATGCGTTTAAATTATATAATTACTTGTCAGAAAATGAAGTGGTTGTAAGAAACAGAAGTAATTATCCGGGTTGCGATAATTGTTTACGCATTACGATAGGTACTCCCGAAGAAAATAAACAACTTATAAATTTATTAAAAAGTTATGAATAGTAATTCAAACATATTAAATAAAGCTGTAACCGTGCAGGCAAAAAAAGTATTATTTATCGATCGGGATGGTACGTTGATAAAGGAAGCTCCACCAACTTATCAATTGGATTCTTTTTCAAAACTGGAGTTTTATCCGGATATGTTTTATTACATGCGTAAGATTGCAACAGAACTGGATTATGAATTGGTAATGGTAACCAACCAGGATGGATTAGGAACAGCCTCCTTTCCGGAAGATACTTTTTGGCCGGTGCAAAATTTTGTAATGACTAATCTTACCAATGAAGCCATTCATTTTTCGGAAGTATTTATTGATAAGACTTATCCGGCAGAAAATGCGCCTACTCGTAAACCAGCAACGGGAATGCTTACACGCTATTTAAATAATCCTGCTTATGATATAGCCAATTCGTTTGTAATTGGTGATAGAATTACAGATATGCAACTGGCAAAGAATTTACAGTGTAAAGGTTTTTGGTTAAATATTGATTCCTCTTTAGGGGCTGCAGAAATTAATGATACGATTGATGAGCTTAAAAATGAAACCATTGTTTTAGAAACACCGGATTGGAAGGCTATTTATAATTACCTGAAATTGCCACCACGCAAAATCAGTCATCAACGAAATACCAACGAAACTAAAATCAGCATTGAAGTTAACCTTGATGGGGCAGGAAAATCCACTGTTAAAACCGGGTTAGCTTTTTTTGATCATATGCTGGATCAACTGGCAAGGCACGGAAATATGGATCTGAATATTCAATGTAATGGCGATCTGCATATTGATGAACATCATAGTATTGAAGATACTGGTATTGCGCTGGGTGAAGCCATAGCGTTAGCTTTGGGAAATAAAAGAGGAATAGAAAGGTATGGTTTTTTATTGCCGATGGATGATTGCCTGGCGCAGGTAGCTATTGATTTTGGCGGCCGTAACTGGATAGTTTGGGAAGCAGAATTTAAGAGAGAAAAAATTGGAGAAATGCCCACGGAAATGTTTTATCATTTTTTTAAATCTTTTAGTGATGCAGTCAAATGTAATTTGAATATTAAAGCTGAAGGTGAAAATGAACACCATAAAATTGAATCGATATTTAAAGCATTTGCTAAAGCAATAAAGATGGCTGTTAAAAGGGATATAAATAATGATGCCTTACCAACAACAAAAGGGTTGTTGTAAAATTTATAAACAAAAGATGATAGCAATCGTAAAATATAACGCCGGCAATGTTCTGAGTGTGCAATATGCTTTGCAGCGCATTGGTGTAGATTCTATTGTTACGGATGATTTTGAAGTAATTCGAACAGCTGATAAAGTAATTTTCCCGGGTGTTGGTCATGCACAATCTGCCATGCAATACCTTAAAGAAAAAGGGTTGGATAAACTCATCATTTCTTTACAGCAACCTGTGCTCGGCATTTGTTTAGGCTTACAATTAATGTGTAAACATTCCGAAGAAGGAGACACAACTTGTTTAGGAATTTTTGATACGCAGGTAAAACTATTTTCGTCACCAGCATTAAAAGTGCCGCAAATTGGGTGGAACAATATCTACAATTACAAATCGGAATTATTTAATGAATTATCTGAGCAGGCATTTGTTTATACGGTACATAGTTATTATGCAACAATAAGTGAACATACAACAGCAACAACTGATTACATTTTGCCCTTTAGTGCCGCATTACAAAAAAATAATTTTTATGCTGTACAATTTCATCCTGAAAAATCAAGTGTTGCAGGTGAAACAATTTTGAAAAATTTTATACAATTAACATGACAATTATTCCTGCAATAGATATTATTCACGGAAAATGTGTACGTCTTACAAAAGGTGATTATGCACAACAAAAAGTGTACAACGAAAATCCTGTTGAAGTAGCCAAACAGTTTGCAGATGCAGGTTTGCAGCGGGTGCATCTTGTTGACCTGGATGGTGCTAAAACGGGTAAGATAGTAAATATTGCCGTGTTGGAAGCCATTGCATCGGCTACTAAGCTGGTGATTGATTTTGGTGGGGGCATAAAAAATATCAATGATGTAGGAAACGTTTTTAACGCAGGTGCAGCTATGGCTACTATTGGTAGCCTGGCAGTTAAAAAACCAGAAATTGTAGAAGAATGGATAATGGAATTTGGGGCAGATAAATTTTTAATTGGAGCAGATGTATTGGAAGGAAAAATAAAAATTAGCGGCTGGCTGGAAGATGCAGGCATTGATATTTTTACATTTATTGGAAAGATGATAGGTTTGGGTGCTCATAATATTTTCTGTACAGATATTTCAAAAGATGGCGTTATGGAGGGCCCATCCATAGACCTATACAAACAAATTATGGAGCAACATCCAGAATTGAATTTTATTGCAAGTGGCGGTGTAAGTACGCTGCAGGATGTAATAGATTTAAAAATGATTGGCTGTAGCGGTGCCATCATTGGCAAAGCCATCTATGAAGGAAACATTACTTTGCAACAATTATTAAGTATTAACTAAATGCTTACAAAAAGAATTATACCATGTCTGGATATTAGAGATGGCAGAACTGTTAAGGGTATTAATTTTGAAAATATCCGTGATGCCGGAGATCCTGTTGAACTTGCTTTGTTGTATTCTCAGCAAGGTGCAGATGAATTAGTTTTTTTGGATATTACTGCAACTGTTGAAAAACGAAAAACATTGGTTGAGTTGGTAAAAAGGATAGCTACAAATATCAATATTCCATTTACAGTAGGCGGTGGCATTAGTACAGTTGAAGATGTATCGGTTTTGTTGCAACATGGTGCAGATAAAGTTTCTATCAATACGGCAGCATTTAAAAACCCACAATTAATTGCAGATTTAAGTAACCGTTTTGGCAGCCAGTGTGTGGTGTTGGCCATCGATACAAAAAAGGAAGAAGACGGCGAATGGTATGTGTACCTGAGTGGTGGCCGAACAAAAACGGGTACCAGAACAATAGAATGGGCGAAGCAGGCAGTGGCGTTAGGTGCAGGAGAAATCTTACTTACTTCTATGAACAACGATGGTACAAAAGCAGGCTTTGCCGTTGACATTACCTTGTTATTATCCAACCAACTTCCGGTGCCGGTAATTGCATCCGGAGGAGCAGGCTGTATGGAACATTTTAAAGAAATATTTCAGCAAGGGAATGCAGCTGCCGCATTGGCTGCCAGTATTTTTCATTATAAAGAAATTGGGATACCGACATTAAAAAAATATTTAAGCAACGAAAAAATAGCCATACGATTATGACAATAGATTTTGCAAAATATGCGGATGGTCTTGTGCCGGCCATTATACAAGATGGGGTTACAAATAAAGTATTAATGCTTGGGTTTATGAACCAGGACGCTTTGTCAAAAACCAAAGAATTGCAGAAAGTGACTTTCTACAGCAGAACCAAAAATAGGTTATGGACAAAGGGAGAGGAAAGTGGTAATTTTCTTTTAGTAAAAGAGATCATTATTGATTGTGATAAGGATACATTGCTGATAAAAGTAAATCCGGTTGGTTCCGTTTGCCATACAGGTGCAGATACCTGCTTTAACGAAAAAAATACTTCTGATAATTTTTTGTTTGATCTTGAAAAAATTATTATAGATAGAAAAAACAATCCTTCAGAACAATCTTATACATCATCTTTATTTAAAAAAGGGATTAATAAAATAGCTCAAAAAGTAGGGGAGGAAGCGGTGGAATTAGTGATTGAAGCAAAGGATGATAATGCTCATTTATTTAAGGACGAAGCAGCAGACTTATTATTTCATTACCTGATTTTATTGCAGGCAAAAGGTTTTGGTTTAAATAATATTATTGGTGTTTTAAAAGAAAGGCATGCCCCCAACTCCTAAAGGGGAGTTATTTAACAACTCTATGATTTCTTAAAAGTTTTCCATAAAACAACGCATACTCTCCGGGTAACTTCTCTTTAGAAGAAGGTATTAATTCATCATCAACACATTTACACTGCGTTGTAATATATTAAAAGCAATTTCTGCCATCAGGTTTTCTTTATCTAAAGTGGGATTTACCTCTGTAATTTCAAAACAACATACTTTGCGGTTTTGCATAAACTTGCTTATTAAATCTTCAGCTTCCCTTTCCTTTAATCCATTGCTAACGGGCGTTCCAGTACCACGGGAGATGGAAGAATCAAGACTGTCCACATCAAAGCTTACATAAATATCTGTGCAATCTGATAGGTAACGCAATACTTTACGGCTGGCACTTTCTGCACCATTTCTTCTTATTTCGCTGGTAGTTATTACTTTGATACCATGTTTTTCAATCAAAGCTTTTTCTTCCTTTTCAAAATCACGAAGTGAAATAAATACAATATCTTCTGGTAATACTTTAGGAAAAATACCGCCAAGGTTTTTTAATTGTTCCCAAAGTTTTTTTGTTTTATCGTCCAGTTCATGTGTTTTACATTCATTATTATCTTCTCCAATAGCTATAGCCAGCGGCATTCCATGCATATTACCTGTTGGCGTGGTATAGGGGGTATGAAGATCCGCATGTGCATCAATCCAGATTACACCTAATTTACTTTTTGGTTTGGCCATCTTAATACCCGTAATGGTGCCGCCTGCACTGCTATGATCACCACTTAATATTACAGGAAAAAAATGCCCTTTAATAGATTCACTGACAGCTTTACTTAATTTTTCGTAAATATTAAGTACCCCATGTATCCTTTTTGCATAAGGTGATTGTATTGGTTCAAATAAAAGATTGTTTTCTTCCTGAATTTTTTCTGATGGAAAGTGTACAAAAAAGTTACTCATAAAATCCAGTGCAGCAATTTTAATGGCATCTATCCCTAAACTTGCACCACGGGTACCTGCTCCTATTTCGCTGGGAACTTCAATTAGTTTAATATTTTTCATAAATGTTTTATTGCTCTGTATAAACAGATTTATTGTAAAATAAATTTAAACTACTGTTTTTGTTGATATACATCGCCGCGGCTTCGTGAATGACAAATTTATAACTTTCCTGCCAAAGGGTCCTTTCCGTTAATAGTACCTACTGTTTTTAGTGGTTTAAAACGTACAAACATATCTTCGCTGTACCAGTTTTCTTTTCGTGTTTTTTGAATGATGGCGGTGTGCTGGTGCATTTGATAAGCGAATGCTTTCATGGCATCTTTACTTTCCCAAATACTAAACGTAGCCTGCTTAATGTAGGGGATTTCGCCAATACCAACAGATGTTATAAAACCTTTTGCACCAGCCATTTCATTGGCTGCTGCTGCAACATTGTTCCAAAAAGCTTTAAGTTTACTGATCCGTATAGTGGCTCTGGTTAAGGTGGCAATCAAGCCATTATAATCGGTTTGTTTTGCCAATGTGCCAAAGGGGAGTTCACCATCCCACTTGCCGTGGCCTTCTAAAGGTTCTAAAAATATTGTCCATGTTTCGCAATTAAAAAATTGTAACCATTTATTAATAAAGGGTCCGTATAAATTTTCATTAACAGTGGTTGATTGTGCTAAGTTATTTTTTAATTCTGTAGCATGTACGGCCAAAATACCCCATTGTTGCCAATCGGGATGTTTATCAAAAGTGCCATTTTTACCACAACCCATTAATTTATAAAAAGAGATATTTTTATCTAAAGAAAGTGGTAGCCTATGCACGGCCATTGCAATTACAGCAAATGAAACATATTTTTTGGGATAACGTATAATTGTCAGGGTTACCAGCATAGTGCAACAATAACAAGTTTTTTGTTACAAAGTTGAAAAATATGTAACGGGTATTTTGTATCGCTTCAAAAAAACTTAGTATTCAGCAACGTCCTCTTTTTTGTCATGTAAATTCAAATGAACTTCCCAGCCATTTCCACCCCTTGTCATTTCAATTTCGGCATAGAAATTTTTATATCGGGGATCAGATACATTTAACTGTAGAGAGGTATTTGCAAAGGGTACATTATCATCAGCTTTTTCCATGCTGCCAATAAAAGAGGCGATGCTTCTGTCTATCCATTTAATCCTGCTTTTATTAACTAGTCTGTAAGTATTTTTATACACTTTTACGGCTTCTTCGTAATTATTGCCATCGTACATAATTGCCTGCCAGCTTGCGGTAGTATCCATGTTTGAGTGATAGCGGTAAATAGCACAATGAGCCGAACCTGGTAAACTAATTGTAGATTGATAAACCTCAATACCTATTTGGGGAGTCAGCTCTTGACCCTGTATTTTTTTATAATTATTTCTAAAATCAATAACTACTTTGGTCAATGAATCATTGAATTCGAATGATGGTAGAATCGATTTGTAAAATTGTGCCTGCGTAATAAACAGCACACATAAACATACAACTGTAAGTGTAATTTTTTTCATAGAATGGATTATATAGAAATTTAGAAACAAACGCACCGAAGCGTAGTTAGGTATCTATTTTTAAAAAATAGTAATGAACACCTGTGGATAAATAGCAGTTGGAGAATTGTGCAATGAACTGTATTAATATTTTACAATCAGCAAAAGGAAGTTATTTAATTTAGCTGCATGAAAGCAGCAAGCATCAGTGATATAAAACAGGAATTAACGAACATTTCACCTCAGAAATTACTGGAGCTTTGTTTACGCCTCGCCAAATATAAAAAAGACAACAAAGAGTTATTAAATTACCTGCTTTTTGAAGCACATGATGAACAGGCTTATATCAGCAATGTAAAACTAGAAATAGAGGAGGCCTTTGCACAAATCAATAAAAGCAACTTGTATTTTGTTAAAAAAAGCCTTCGTAAAATTTTAAGAAATACTGCTAAACACATTCGTTATACTACATCCAAACCCGCCGAAGTGGAACTGCTGCTTCATTTCTGTTACACATTAAAACAGTTTGGCATACCACTCAAAACTAACACTGTACTCAATAATCTTTACCAGTTCCAGTTAAAAAAAATAGCAAAGGTAGTCTGCTTAATGCATGAAGACCTACAGTATGACTACCTAAAACAACTTAAAGAATTGCAGTAAAAAATTACGGTTTAAATTTTCCCTCTTTAAAAACGGCTTTAAAATGCTGAAAATCTGGTATAGAAACATTGGTCACATAAGGGTTGTTCGGGTTGTGACTGATATACACTTGGTGGTAATCTTCGGCAGGATAAAATTTTGTGAGCGGAACAACTTCCGTAACAATTTTGTCGCTGTACACTTTGGTTACTATTAATTTTTTAATTGCTGCATCAATAACTTGTTTTTCATTTTCATTATTATAAAATGCAATAGACCTATATTCAGTACCGGCGTCATTACCTTGTCTGTTAAGGGTAGTAGGATCCTGACTTGCAAAAAATGCCTTTACCAATGTTTCATAACTAATCTTTGATGGATCATAATATACTTGTACCGATTCTGCATGCCCCGTTCTGCCGCTGGCAACTTTTTCATAATTCGGATCAGTAGTGGTGCCGCCGGCGTAACCGCTCACGGCATCTCTTACACCCATTAAACTTTGAAAAACAATTTCTGCATGCCAAAAACATCCTTCCGAAAAAGTTGCTACTGCTTCATTGGCACTTACCGGATTTTTAACACCAACGGAAATTTGAACGTTGTTATCATTATTGCCGGGTGTTTGTGCACAACCACAAAAGGTAGCGCTTGCTATTAGTACTGTAAAAATTAGTTTCATGATTAACATTTAGAATAAACAAACGTAATTATAAACACTTCGGATGCTGTTTGGTTGTTAAGAATTACTAAAAATCTTTATAAATTTGCAGTTAATCTTCCATCAATATTTTATATTCCTTTAAGCGCAGGTTGCACCAATTTGCTACATCGCGGCAGGTAATTTACTATTGAAAAAAAATACTATGGAACATAAAGCTTTTTTTGATGCAGCAGTAATCAACAGTAAAGCATTGTTCTAAAAGCCAACTAACGATGTTTTGATACAAGTATATTCGCTTTACAAACAATCAGCTGAAGGTGATATAAATGTAGATGAACCTACTAATTCATTCGATTTTTTAGCAAAGACAAAATTTAATGCCTGGCAGCAATTAAAAGGAAAACCAACAGTAATAGCCATGCAGGAATATATTGACTTAGTAAATATATTAAAAGGTTAAAAACCGGTTGCATAAAATATTATGAAAATAAATGCTAAATAGTAAAGTAATACACATATCTTCGTTTTGTGATAATAGCTCTTAGAGCACAATGTTTTAGTTAGATTCAATTTTTTACTTCTCCAACGTATTAGTTTTCTCTTCTTAAAAATCTTGTCTTTAGTATCAGTTACCGTCACGGGTATTTTATTTTATTATTTTAAATTTTTAAGAAAATGAACATTTACGTTTCAAACTTAAGCTTCAACACAACAGATGTTGAATTGAACGAACTTTTTGCACAATTTGGTACAGTAACTTCTGCCAAAGTAA
>JANXSK010000084.1 GCA_025352695.1 Ferruginibacter sp.
TTGTTTTAATTTTTGCTGATCTTGAGTATTTTCTGCAATCGCCATTAAATGCCTTGTTGGTTTTATAGATGGGTGTGTTTCTTTATCAGGCGTTGTAAAAATCAGTTTCATTTTTACATTGTCATTATTTTCCAGCAAAGCTTCAATTTTTTCATGTGCTTTTGCACAAGGGCCACAATAAGGGTTGCAAACTTAAATAATAGTATTGGTTGCTTTGGGGTTTCCCAAATCAATGCCCAAACCATCGGCAGAAAGCGTTAGAGCTTTCTGTTTTTTTAACAAGGTATCAAATATTTCAGCATTAAATTTTATCCGCAGGTATTCCCGTTTTGTATTTTTAGCCAATTGCAATCGAAGGACGTAAGGCTTCAGAGTATCCCATATAATAGCGGGAAAAGCAAAAAGGAGTAAGCACCAGGCAATAATTAAAACTGAAAACTGCGGCAAGGGAAAGAGAAAATTATTTGCAATAACGTTAATGCCACCAAGCAATAGCAATGCCTGTACAGCAAGGCAAAGCACGCACCATTGCTTTGCTACCTTCCATTGATAGTAAATGGAGAATAGCGTGTATGGCAGCGCCAGTATGCTTATCCAGGCTAATATGCCAACAGAATTTATAATGGAACCGCCTGCAAATAACAAAGTAAGTAATGCACCTGTGAAAAAGAAAAACCCCACTTCGCTCCAGCTTAACCATTTAAAAACTTTTGCCTGTTTGCCGGAAAGTATAGCATTGCAATTACCTTTTACAATACCGGTACATACTTTTTGCAACAATGGGTTGCTCTTATCAATTTCGTACCACAGCAATAAGGAGGTTATAAAAACGCCGGTTAGTAAAATTAAATACTGAAGGTAAATTGCAATAGGGTGCAAAGTAGCAAAACCAATATTGTTGCTTAGCAAAACAAATGACAGCAACACCAACGCAAGGCATGCAGCCATCGGGATAAGGGAATTTAAAATTGCTTTTCGCCTGTTAATGGTGTAGTCCTTTTCGCCTGAATTGATGTTTGGTTCAGCTATCAGGTAAACTCCATCCCAGGATTTAAAAAAATTCTCTCTTGTACCTATTACCGCGGCCGTATAATTTTTTTGAAAATATTTTATGGTGGTTTCGGTTACTTCGGTAACAACGGCTAGTGGGTTTCCCCTATTGTGTGTATTGGCTAAAAAAGGAACGGGCAGTTCATCAACTTTACTTACATCAATTTTCCCCGCACCATTGGGTATATTCCATTTATTGAGCGAATCGCTTATACAAAGCAAGCCTGGCCAATCGGGGTGATTTTGTAAGGTTTCATTTACAGTAGTGTCATTTACTTTAACCTGTAATAAATTTAAAAAACAAATGGTTGCTTTTACGCTGGGTTCGTATTGATGGAGCATAAATTTTATCGGCACTTTAAAAAACGATCGTTAGAAAATATTGCGTTTCAAAGATGCAAAACTTAAAAATACCAAACAACGTGAAAAATACGGTATGGTGAAAAAATAAAATAAAATTATTTTTATAATTGTTATTCTGCCCGAAATCATATCTTTCCTTTTTAAAAACGTAACCTTGCATGCAAACTTCGCCAACCATTACCGTTATTATCGCAGATGATCATCCTATTTTCCGGGCAGGTTTTAAAATTTTTCTTGAACAACAAAAAGACATGCACTATTCGTTGGTTGCAGAAGCCGCCAATGGAATTGAGCTGTTGGAAAAAGTAAAACTGCACCGGCCAGACATTGTATTTACCGATATCGAAATGCCTGAAATGGATGGCATAGAGGCCTGCAGGCTGATAAAAGAAAAGTATCCTTTAACACAGGTAATTGCACTTACGCTTTATGAAGATGACCGTTTTATTTGGGATATGATACATGCAGGGGCAAATGGATATATAGTAAAAAGCAGCCCAACAGAGGAAATACTCGCAGCAATTAAATCTGTAAGTGCAGGTATAGCTTACTACAGCAGTAAAATTGCCAATAAGCTGGAAACTGGCGAGTATAAAAAAAAGACAGCAAAGCAAATAAAATTTTCTGAACAGGAAGTAAAAGTCATCCGGCTGATTTGTAAACAGCTAACCAATAAGGAAATTGCGAATACCGTGCAACTGCATGTTAGAACTGTTGAAGATTACCGTCATAAAATTCAGGAAAAAATGAATGCCAAAAACGCTGTGGGCATAGCGCTGTACGCATTAGCACACGGTATTGAAAGT
>JANXSK010000003.1 GCA_025352695.1 Ferruginibacter sp.
TTTTCTTCAGTTCGTTTTGCACAATGCCGCACAAGCCATAGCAGCCCTTGCGCATGTCTACAACCTCATTATAAAAATAATACCGCTCATGGCTATTGAGGTGCAGCATTTAGTTTACTAAGTTTTTTACATAATCAACAGTTGGCATATTTTCAAAGCAAATGCCGGTGCCACTGGTAAAAATTATACTTACCGGTGCAGTTAGCAATTGAGGTATAATGGGTATAAATTTACCTGGTACCGAAGGCTGTAATTTGTTTTGCCAGTAATAATAGTTCGATGGTTTTATCTGATGCTGCACACAGTAGGCCTTTACTGTTATGCCACTTGCTTTACATGCTGTTATGTGCGCCTGAATTGTCTGCGCATGTGTTGTATTTTTGTATTCCATAATCGCAAAGCTCACTACTCATTTTTAAACATGAAAGATGGGGTTGGTGGAGGGGATACCGCTTAGCCGTACAAAAAATGGGTTATCTTTGAATTTCTATCAGCCAGGCTATCGCTCCGTTTTGCGGAGAGGAAAGTCCGGACAGCGTAGGGCAACACACCGGTTAAGCGCCGGCTGTTTGTTAAACTTCACTTGTTGAAGGATGGCGGACAAGAGACAGTGCCACAGAAAATAACTGTCCAGGTTTTTTATCTGGATGAGGGTGAAAATGTGAGGTAAGAGCTCACGAATTATTGTAGTAATACAATAATTGGGTAAACCTTGTGTGCTGTAATGCCATGTACACCTGCGCCTGAAAGCGGCTCGTTTGATGTTTGAAATAGCAGCGTAGGAGGGTAGGCAGCAAGACCTTGCCAGTAATGGTAAGGCAAGATAAATGATGGCCGTTCTGATAATATCAGGATAACAGGATCCGGCTTATTGGCTGATAGTTTTTTCATTTATGCGTTGGTAGATAGGAGTGAGGCACTTGGTTGTTTAGTAAAGAATGTAGATGGCAAAATAAGTAGCGAGTTTAAATCACTCATAACTTATAACTAGCCTTAGTTGCCTCCCATTCTTCATTTATAAAACTAAAGTACACGGAGTTTCTTACAGTACCATTTTCAGTAATCATGTGGTTGCGAAATATACCTTCTTTTACAGCACCAATTTTTAGCATAGCTGCCTGAGATTTTAAATTGAGTAAACTGGTTTTTAATTCAATCCTGTTAAATTGTAACTGATCAAAACCAAAATTCAGCAATAAACTTTTACAGGCTTTATTAAGCCCGGTTCCCTGTAAGATAGGGTCATACCAGGTCCAGCCGATTTCTACTTTTTTATGTACAAAAGCAATATTTCCAAAACGGGTACTACCGCCATATTGCTGTGTTTGTTTATCGTACACTGCAAAAGGGTAACCAGTAGCAGCTTTTCTTTCTGCCATTGCGGTGTTGAAGTAGCGGTTAAAATCGGCTTCGTTATTAATTATATTGCTGCTAAATTGCCACAGTTCTTTTTTAAGCGCAATCGGCAAAAGCAGGGCATAATGCTGTTTTTGTAAAGGCTCCAATCTTGCACGGCTATTTTCTAAGATATGGTCGTTTTCAAAAAAATGATTGGTATCCAATGTTAATATTTTTCTCTTAATAAAGCGGTTACAATTTTATCTATTGGCAGCGTAATGGCATCGGGGTTAAAATTTTCCCAGTCAATAAAACGAAAAGTTTCTATTTGTTGAGATTGCTCATACAACTGTAATTGCTGTTCATCAAAATCAAATTCAGCGGTTTTAATGGGCACTGCAATTGGTTGCAGCGCTTTTACAAAATAATAGATCGCAATAATCTGGTGATCGGGTGTAAAGGCACTCATCTGGAAAACATCCGTTGTATAAATATGGTCTTCGATAAGTACATCAAGATTCATCTCTTCTTTAAATTCTCTATGTAAACATTCCCGGGTACCTTCGCCAAACTCCAGTCCGCCACCAGGAAACTTGGTGTAGTATTTTCCACGGATGTACTCATCACTAACCAATACCTGTTTAGCATCGTTTAATAAAATACCATATACCCTTACATTAAATTTGGTCATGCTATTTTTTTACTCTTTTAAAATAATTCCAAATTACAAAGGCTACAATTATTAGTGAAATAATAACTGGTGCCCAAAATGCATAAGGAGTGTCTTTGTAGGGGATAGGTACATTCATACCATAAATACTGGCAATTAAAACTGGCACATTTAAAAAGATAGTAAGTGTTGTAAGCCGTTTAAGACCTTCATTTTGGTTATTGCTGATGATGCTTGCAAAAGCATCTAAAGTGCTATTCAAAATATTGGTATAGGTATTTGCCATTTCAAGTGCCTGGCTAGTTTCTACTACTAAATCATCTAAAAAATCTTTCTCATCTTCATTGAGTTGTAAAAAATTTGTTCTTGAAAGTTTTATCATTAGTAGTTCATTGCTTCGTAAGGCAGTAATAAAATAAACAAGGCTTTTTTGTATTCGCATCAATTGAAGCAATTCCTCGTTACGGTTTGCTATGTATAATTTTTGTTCTACAGTATTGCGACGCAAGTTGATTTCTTTCAGGTAATCTAAAAAATTAGTAGTAACCTTTTCAAATATTTTCAATACCATCATACTCTTTTTATCCATGTTGCGGTTTTGAAAAGTATTCAGGAATTTTTTGATGGCCTCATTTTCAAATGAGTTGACGGTAACAATTTGGTTATGGGTTAAAATGATACAAATAGGTATGGTAATGTAAAAAGCATCACTCTCATTAAAGGAATTATTTTCGGTAGGTGTTTTTATTACAACCAGCTTTACATTGTCATCAATTTCGTAACGGCTGCGTTCATCAATATCCAATGAGTCTTTTAAAAAATCAATTGGGATATCTAATGTTTCACTTAATTCCGAAAATTCTTCCTGCTTTAACGGAGGTAATACATTTACCCAGGTGCCGGCTTCTGCCTTATCAATAGCAATGGTTTGGTGTGCTATATTCTTAAAGTACTGTATCATATTTTTACTATCAGATAGCTGATTTACAGATGCATGATTTTCTTACATCTAAATGAAATTTTTTTTGGCCCAGCTATTATTTTTCAATGTAGCTTCATATGCGTCGCACACTTGTACTGATTGGTTTTAATTGGACTTGCTTTGTATCTTTTTATTACTATTTTTTTCTATTAATTTATTTTGGGACAAAATTTTTACTTTTATTAAATACGTTGTTTACTTGTCCAAACACTACATTTCAATCTCTCCTTTAAAAACAAATACAGCTGGACCGCAAAGCCAGATATTTTCAAAATGATCGTCATCAATTTTATCAAATTCAACATTTAAATTACCTCCCGGTGTTTTTACGTTTACTGTGTTAAACCCATTTTGATTGTGTGCGCTTAACAATGCGGATGCAGTAACTCCGGTGCCGCAACTAAGGGTTTCATTTTCTACACCCCGCTCATAAGTACGCACAAAAATAGTGTCTTCATTGATGGTTTCAACAAAGTTTACATTGATGCCTTCCGCTGCAAACGTGTTGCTGTAACGTATTTCTCTGCCGGTAGCTTCAACATCAACCTGCTCGACATTGTCAGTAAATTTTACAAAATGTGGGGATCCTGTATTGATGATGGTATGATGTATATGGTAGTCTACTTTGTTTATAGCTTGCATTTTTAAACTTACTGTACCATCGCTGTCAATTTCTGCCTCGTGTTCGCCATCTGTAGCAATAAATTTGTACATGCTTTTATGTATACCGCGGTGATAGGCAAATTTTACCAAACACCTTCCTCCATTACCACACATACTGCTTTCATTTCCATCTGCATTGTAGTAGATCATTTCAAAATCATATCCTGCCTTTTTGCTAAGTAACATTAATCCGTCTGCACCTATACCAAAGTGCCTGTCGCAGATTAATTTAATTTGATTGGTGGTTAATACAGGTGCATCCGCATAATAATTGTCAAGTATTACAAAGTCGTTTCCTGTTCCCTGGTATTTATAAAATTCTATTTTCATATACTGTTTTTAAGATGGTAGTTAAGGTAAATACAACCTGCTTTAATTTCAATGTAAAAATTTAGTCTATTTCGGTTTCAATAATTGACAATGAATGTTTAATTAAATTCTCCACCACTTTTCCTCCGTCTTTTGAAAATTCCTTATTTACTCGGTTGGCCACAATAGCATTTAAACTGAGGCAATGGTGACCCAGTAATTTGCTAAGGCCATAAATGGCGGATGTTTCCATCTCAAAATTAGTAATATGATGATTCCCAAAATTAAAACTTGTTAAATTATCTATCAATAATGGATATGCAAGACCTAATCTAAGCACTCTTCCTTGTGGACCATAAAACCCCGGGCAGGTAACTGTTATACCCTGGTAATAATTTTTGGTAAAATGTTTTAATAAATAAACACTTGCCATATGAATGTAAGGAGCAATATTGCCGTTACTTAATTGCGTTTGATTATTAAAGGATTGTATTAGTTGTTTCTCCTCTTCATTATTTTCAACACGATAAAAATTCATCAGGTTATCAAGTCCCAGGCCATGTGTACTTGCAACAAAACTATCAACCGGTATTTCTTTTTGTAACGACCCTGAAGTTCCTACACGAATAATGTTTAGTACGGTCAGTTTTTCTTTTAATAACCTTGTTTCAAAATCAATATTTGCTAAGGCATCCAGTTCATTCAATACGATATCAATATTGCCTGATCCAATACCTGTGCTTATGCAGCTCAATCTTTTTTTGCCGATATAACCAGTGTGCGTTATAAATTCTCTATGTTCATTTTTAAATTCAATGGTATCAAAATATTTACTCACTTCCTTTACTCTTCCAGGATCACCTACTGTAATAATTGTGGTGGCAATTTCTTCGGGCCGGCAATTAAGGTGGTAAACAGCACCACGATCATTGATAATTAATTCTGATTCTGCTATACGGCTACTCATTCAATTTAATTTAAAGTCGAATTTCGGTTATACAATTTACAATTTCTAAAAATAAAATTCCTTATATTTGCCTTCTCAAAAAAGGTCCTGTGGCCGAGTGGCTAGGCAAAGCTCTGCAAAAGCTTCTACAGCAGTTCGAATCTGCTCGGGACCTCTTTAATAGGATTACTCTTGAGTAATCCTATTGTGTTTTTAACGATAAAGGGTGTTTATAAAATCCTATTTTTTAAGATTTTTAGGATTTAATCAGGTAAAATAAGGTTATTAATTTGAAGTGTTTTTTATAAAATTTTAATATGAAATTTTCTGCTATTTTACATCGCATTGGTTTATTTACCTGTGTACTACTTATAATATCGTGTTTTTTACCATGGATGCATTATGCTGATGCTACTATTACTACTGAGGCTCAAAGAACTTTTACCGGATTTTCTACTTATCAAAATCAATATGGCAAACCAGGGAAATTACTGTCGTTAATTGCAATTATTGTATTTGTATTTATGTTGCTACCAAAAATTTGGGCTAAGCGTGCCAATCTTTTTATAACTGCATTGGGTGTAGGGTATTCAATCAAAACATATGTATTATTTACATCGTGTTACAATGCCTATTGCCCCGAAAAAAAAGCTGGAATATATATTATGTTGCTATCTACAATACTCCTGTTGTTAGCTGCTGCTTTTCCTGATTTAAAATTGGAAAAAGAAAAGAAAGTCTAAAGCTTTTTTACTTCTTTTGAATATGCGTCTTTTAAAGTAACGGTTCGGTTAAATACTAGTTTATTAGGAGCGGATTCTTTATCCAAACAAAAATAACCCTTTCTTAAAAACTGATAACGGGTAGTTGTTGTAGCTGATAATAAGGAGTTTTCAACCCAGGCATTTGGTATTATTTTTAATGAATTTTCATTTATATATTTTTTAAAGTCTCCCTCTTCTGTTCCAGGATTTTCTACTTTAAATAATCTTTCGTACAATCGTACTTCTGCAGGAACAGCATGCGCAACACTTACCCAATGAATGGTTCCTTTTACACTAATACCGCTGGTGTCATTACCACTTTTTGTTTCGGGCAAATAGGAGCAATGTATTTCATTTACAACACCATTGCAATCTTTTGTAAAACCATCACATTTTACTATGTAAGCACTCTTTAAACGAACCGTGGCGCCAGGTGCAAGTCTAAACCATTTTTTTGCAGCTTCTTCCATAAAATCTTCCCGTTCTACCCAAAGTGTTTTACTAAAAGAAACTATCCTTGTACCATAATCTTCATCAGGACCGTTTTCACTAATTAATTCTTCCGTTTGTCCATCGGGGTAATTTGTAATAATCAATATTAGAGGATCTAGTACGCCCATCACTCTTAGGGCAGATTTGTTCAGGTCTTCTCTTAAACAAAATTCAAGCAAACTAAAATCTATCATATTTTCCCTTCTTGCAATACCAATTTTATCGCAAAAATTACGAATGCTTTCTGCAGTAAATCCCCTTCTCCGCATACCACTTATTGTAGGCATGCGAGGGTCGTCCCATCCTAGTACGTGGCCTTCTGTAACCAGTTGCAATAATTTGCGTTTACTCATAACCGTATAGGTCATATTCAGCCGGGCAAATTCGTATTGTTGAGAAGAAAAAGTACCTAGCTTTTCAATAAGCCAGTCGTACAACTCCCGGTGAGGTATAAACTCCAATGTACAAATGCTATGGGTAATATTTTCTATGCTGTCGCTTTGTCCATGTGCAAAGTCGTACATCGGATAAATACACCAGGCATCGCCTGTTCTATGATGGTGTGCATGTTTAATACGGTACAGCAAAGGATCCCTCATGTGCATGTTGGGCGACTCCATATCAATTTTACCTCTTAATACTTTTTCGCCATCTTTATATTTTCCTGCTTTCATTTCGGAAAACAACTGCAGATTTTCTTCAATACTCCTGCTTCTATTGGCACTTGCCATACCTGGTACAGTTGGGGTACCTTTTAAAGCAGCTATTTCTTCCGGAGATGAATCATCTACATATGCAAGTCCTTTCTTTATTAAATCAACTGCTAAAAGATACAGCTGGTCAAAATAATCGGAAGCATATAATTCTTTTTCCCAGTTAAAACCAAGCCATTGCACATCTTCCTTGATGCTATCAACATATTCAGTTTCTTCTTTAACGGGATTGGTATCATCAAACCGAAGATTTGTTTTGCCTTTATATTTTATGCCTAACCCAAAATTTAAGCAAATACTTTTGGCATGTCCAATATGCAAATAGCCGTTTGGCTCAGGCGGAAAACGGGTAAGAATGGTTTTGTATTTCCCGTTGGTTAAATCGGCTTCAATAATTTCTTCGATAAAATTCAGGCTCTTTTCTTCAGACATTTTTTAAACTTTGTTAAGCAAATTTAAGGTTTGATAGTGTATTATATTTTTTTGTAAAAACTTTATGTTTAATAAGCGATTAATTTGATAGTGAATCAGGAATATGTTACTATATCGATTGTATGCAATTAGCTTTCATAGTTTTAAAAAATAAGCCTGGTTGGCTGTTGGTAAGCATTTTTTATAATTGCTAAAGGGCAAATAAAAAACCTTTGTACTTTTTAATAATACAAAGGCTTTTTTAATATTTTTATACGCTTTAACTAAACAGCTCTACCCATTCTACGCAAATAAGATGTGTGGGAAGCAATAGCTTGTCGCATTTTAGGGTACTCAACATATTTTATTCCAAAATCAATGCAGGTTTGTTTAATAATCTTACTAAGAGCAGGGTAATGCACATGCGAAACTTTTGGAAAAAGATGATGTTCTATCTGGAAATTTAATCCGCCCACCAGCCAGGAAAGCAATTTGTTTTTTGTAGCAAAATTAGCCGTTGTCTGTACCTGGTGTATAGCCCATTCATTTTCAATTTTATTGGTAACAATCTCTGGCATAGGGAAATTGGTATCTTCTACAGTATGCGCCAATTGAAACACAATGCTGATAACAAAACCGGTTACCATGCTGGCAATTAAAAACCCAATCAACCAGGCTCCAAAGCCTATTGTATAAATTGGAATAACCATAAAAAAAACAGCATATCCAACTTTGGCTCCCCAAAAACCAACATGCTCTTTTATACTCAATTTTTTGATTGGAACAGAACCAATTCTTTTATTAAAATATTTTTGATAGTCAGTTAAAAATATCCAGATCAGGTGTAATAACGTGTAAAGAAACCAAACATAATAATGTTGAAAGCGATGAACTTTATATAATTTCTGTGTTGTACACATTCTTAAATAAGGCTTAATTTCTATGTCATCATCAACTCCATCAATATTGGTATAAGTATGGTGGATGATGTTGTGCTTTTGATTCCACATAATGCTGCTGGCACCTAAAAAGTTAACAGAAATGGCCGCCAATCTATTGATACTTTTGCTTTTACTAAAACTCCCATGTCCACCGTCGTGCATTACATTAAAGCCAATAGCTGCGGTAAAACCACCAATTAAAACACATTCAATTATTGCCAACCAAGCTGTTGGGGTAAAATAAACCAGGTGCACATAAAGCGCAATATATATAGTAAAAAAGAAGATTGCCTTAAAGAACAATTTAATGTTACCGGTAGAAGGTTTTTTTACATCAGCAAAATATTGGCTTACCCGTTGTTTTAGCTCCTGATGGAAATTAGAAGAATTATTGATGAATTTAGGTGTTGCCATAAAATAATAATTTATACAAATGCAAAATTACATTTTAATCTGCTTTCAAATGCTTTTGTTTATGCCCAACTTCAGGTTATTTGCTTAATAAATGTGTCGAAATTGTTAAATCCTATCATTTTTTTACTAATGTAACCTTCTGCGTATTTTACACCAATCATTTTACCGTACATTTTTGCCCTGTAAATAATACTTTCTAAAAAATCAGGTGTAGAAATATAAGTTTGAGGTTCATTTAAATCAGGATTATTAAATTGTGTGCTGTATGCCCTGATTGAAGAAAGTTTTTGCTCCATAACATCTGAAATGTCAATAACAAAATTCGGATGCAGATACCGATCCTGCACATAATTAAAAACATAGCTAGGGCGCCAAACTCCCTGAAGTTCGTTATTGTCATCAGTAGTTTTAATTTTAATTAAGCCAGCTAAAAAAACAGCATCCTCCAATAATTGAGCACTTCTGCCATGATCGGGATGTCGGTCTTCAGGTGCGTTACATAAAATTATTTCTGGTTGGTATTTTCTTATTGCCTGTATAATACGTAGTTGATGAGCTTCATCATTTTTAAAAAATCCATCTGGTAATTTTAGGTTTTCCCTGATATCCAGTTGCAAAATTTCAGCCGCAGCCATGGCTTCCTTTTTTCTTATTTCAGCGCTACCTCTTGTTCCTAATTCGCCCTGGGTTAAATCTACCACTCCCACTTTTTTACCATTGTTTTTTTCTACTAATAATGTACCTGCACAACTTAATTCCACATCATCGGGGTGGGCACCAAAAGCTAAAATATCTAATTTCATTTTAAGTGTTAAGATTTTTAAAAAATAATCGCTTACAAAAATAGGGGATAAATATAAAACGTAAAATGTATAAAGTAAAAGGTAAATAAAGTAGTTCAATTGCGGTGTAAACCTAACAACATAGGTATATGATGGAAAAATAAATTCCAATACTACTTAGAAGCTGTTTGAGTTAATTATTTAAAAGTACGCATGTGTATAAGTTGAAAACTAAAGTTGTGTAAAAAAGAGAGTTGCCCGATAATAGTGAAATGACAAAACCGCACTACTTTTCAAGCAACTTTCAATGGCAAATTATTGAAAGTTTATTGACTTTCAAACGAAAGTCGAAAC
>JANXSK010000172.1 GCA_025352695.1 Ferruginibacter sp.
GCGAAAATACCTTTCATGAAAATAAAACAGACCTTGTTTTTTTAATGAGTGAACTGGTAAGACTTACAGAAAAAATCGCCTTCGAATTACGACAGGATGGAAAGGTAGCAGGATGTGTTGCAGTAAAAATCAGGTATCCCGATTTTGAAACTACTTCCCGTCAAACTACTGTTCCTTTTACCTGTTCGGATGATGAAATTATTAAAGTAGTGAAGGAATTGTTTAATAAATTATACAGACGGGGACAACCAATCCGTTTACTTGGTGTGCGTTTAAGTGAATTAACGAACGAAGCAGTGCAGGCCAATTTATTTGATGATGTAGAAAAAAAGGTTGATCTGTATAAAGCCATTGATGATGTTAAAAAAAGGTTTGGAAAGTTGAAATTAAAAAGGGCCTCTTCAAATTAGGGAGATAATTATAAACATGAATTCTATACACGATCCGATAGCTATCGGATTACGCAAATTTAAAATGCCAATTGTGCATGATTTCATTTTGAGAATTGACAATTGGTGTAAACTTCAAATAACTCCTTTTAGAGGTTGAAGGTATCTGCTCTGTCAATTAACTCAGACAATGTTTTCTTTTCTAAAATTTTTAATGTGGCATCTCTTGTTATCTTCATCGCTTTATTTAGTCCGCAAACAGCCTCATCACAATCTTTACATTTTTCATAAAAATTAATACTTACACAGGGTAGCAGTGCAATGGGCCCGCCAACCAGCCTGATGGCTTGTGCCAACGTTGTTTTTTTGGGAGATTCAATAAGAAAATAACCTCCACCTTTACCTTTTTTACTATCCAGTACACCCGCTTGCTTTAATTCAAGCAAAATGGTTTCAAGAAATTTGATGGGTATCTTTTTAATCTTTGAAATATCTGAAATTAATACCGGGCCTTCTCCATACTTTCCTGCCAGGTAGCCCAATGCCTTCAATGCATACTGTGTCTTTTTCGATAACATGCATGGAAGTTACCTAAAAAATAAAAATAAAAATAATAAAAGTCAAAATTAAGTCTACTCATTTAATAGACTATTGTATATTTGCATTCTAAATTATTTTATTATGAGTTTACGTTTAGGGGATATAGCTCCCAACTTTACAGCAAAAACATCACAAGGAGAAATTGATTTTTATGAATACCTGGGAGATGCATGGGGTATTTTATTTTCTCATCCTGCCGATTACACACCGGTTTGTACAACTGAATTGGGAAGTACAGCAGGTTTAAAAGATGAGTTTGTAAAACGCAATGTAAAAGTATTGGCATTAAGTGTTGATCCGGTAGATAAACATCTTGGCTGGATTAATGACATCAACGAAACACAGCACGTAACAGTTGAATTTCCTATCATCGCAGACGATGATAAAAAGGTTTCTGAATTATATGATTTTATTCATCCCAATGCCTCAGCTACTGCTACTGTGCGTTCTTTGGTTATTATTGCACCAGATAAAGCTGTTAAATTAATCATTACTTATCCAGCAAGCACAGGAAGAAATTTTGTAGAAGTTTTAAGAGTAATTGATTCTTTACAATTAACTGCTAATTATAGTGTAGCTACACCCGCTAATTGGAAACAAGGTGAAGATGTAATTGTAGTTCCTTCTATTAGTACAGCAGATGCAATAAAGAAATTTCCAAAAGGAGTTGAGGAGATAAAGCCTTACCTGCGTTATACACCACAGCCAGATTTAAACTAACTTTTTTAATTGATATTTATACTATAAGAGCCACTGAAAAGCGGCTCTTATTTTTTATTTATTTTTTTTCAATTGCTGTACCAATGCCCTCATATCTTTTGGCAGTTCTGCTAAAAGATCATACGCTTTATCCTGCTCATCTTTAAATTTTAGTTGATAACTGTGAAGTGCTACCCTGTTCAACATAGGTCTTTCTTCCTCATCGTGTTTGCTCAATTTAAATTTCTTTTTGATGTTAGACAGTAGAACAGGTTTACCATCACCATACAATGCATCGCACACAATTGGATGACCAATATTTTTTGCATGTACCCTTATCTGGTGTGTTCTGCCGGTATGAATTTGAAATTTAACCAGGGAATATTTGCCTAAATTTTCTATCACTTCATAATCTGTTAAAGATGGTTTACCTTTTTTATTGATAACCATTTGACCTTTAAAAACAGGGTGGTCCATGATGGGGGCATCAATACTGCCCGTTTTATGCGTTGGTAAACCATGCACCAATCCCATATAATATTTCTCCATAGTTCTTTCCTCAAATTGTTTGGAAAAGAATTTATGTGTTTCAGCATCTTTTGCAAATAAAATGATGCCACTGGTTTCTTTATCTAATCTATGAATGGTAAATATGCTGCCATATTTTTCTATTAATTTATCTTTTAAAGAAGGCTCAGACTGCATTCTGTCGGGTATAGATAGTACGCCTGCTGGTTTATTTAGTGCAATAAAAAAATTATTTTCAAAAATGGTAATACTGCTTACATCTTTTAATATAACAGTAACCGACTTTGGTAAAGTACCTGCAATTTCTTTATTGGTAAAAGTTGTTTCTTTAATCATTGTCAGATGTGTTGTTGGCTTTTGGTTCAGATAATATTTTTTTGTGGGATGCATTCAGGTATTTTAATAACCGAATTTCTTTTTCACTTAAAAAGCGCCACTTGCCTCTTTCTACATTTTTTTTGGTAAGGGTAGCATACATTACCCTGTCAAGTCCTTTTACATCATAACCCAAATGCTCAAAAATACGGCGAACAATACGGTTGCGTCCACTATGTATTTCAATGCCGATTACTGATTTATCTTTTGCATCAGCATAAGCCAGCGAGTCAGCTTTTATTTCACCATCTTCTAATTTTAATCCGTTTAATATTTTATCAAAATCTGCTTTAGTAAGATTTTTATCTAATTTAACTTCATATACTTTCGTGATATTATAACTTGGATGAGATAGTTTTTGTGTTAACTCACCATCATTGGTCAATAGCAAAACTCCGGAGGTATTTCTATCTAATCTACCTACAGGATAAATTCTTTCGGTAGTGGCCATTTTGGTTAATTGCAAAACGGTTCTTCTTCCCTGTGGGTCATCTGTAGTAGTGATATAATCTTTTGGTTTATTAAGTAAAATATAGACCAGATTTTTACTAACAAATAATTTTTTACCATTAAATTTAACGTCATCTCTTTCTGATACTTTAAATGCCGGTTCAATTATAACTGCATCATTTACTTTTACTTTTCCTTCCTTAATAATTGTAACAGCATCTCTTCTGCTACAAACACCACAATGTGCTAAAAATTTATTTAAAGGCATTAATGCATTGCTTATCGGAATGGGCTTACCTGAAACAGTTTTAACAGGTGCTTTTGCAACTGGAGGCGCATATTCTTTTTTTATACCAACTATTTTTTCAACCTGGTTAAAATTGCTTTCAATAGCATTTATTTTTTCCTCTTTTTTAGTCTGTATGCTTTTTGCTTTTGCTGTGGTAGCAATGGGTGCGGATACAGAAGCTTGTATGGGTGAATTTCTAGCAGCAGCTTTTAGACGTCTTTTTTCTTCAAAACGCTTGTCGATGGCTGTTGCACGTTCTTTTTTAGCTTTCTTTTTTGCCTGTTTAAATTCTTCTTTAATTAAACTGTTCTTTTTTTTTGGAACGAACTTCTGGAAGTGTGTTTGACTCATTATTTGTAGATTTTTACTGTTATTTCAACAGGAGTGAAATACGAAGATAGCTATTTGAAGTTTAACGTATAATTTATGAGCGTCAAAAATGTAAGAATCAAAAGCAATTTTAGCTTTATGGATACTGAATTACGGGCTCCAAAATTAAACACAAGCTATCAATAAAAAAAGCAGCAAACCTGCTATGGCTTGCTGCAATAATAATCAAAGG
The DNA here is from genome assembly GCA_025352695.1 of Ferruginibacter sp. Taxonomy (GTDB): domain Bacteria; phylum Bacteroidota; class Bacteroidia; order Chitinophagales; family Chitinophagaceae; genus Ferruginibacter. Next base: position 3,893 of record JANXSK010000172.1, read on the forward strand.
GATTCAATAATTTATTTTGTTCTAAATTTATCAAGCTTGTTTTTTTTCATTTCCTCCATTTTGCTTATTTGTTCTGGGGTTAAAATGGTTTTAAAGTTGTTTTTATTTTGTTCTTTTAACGCCATCAATTGCTCCTTCTTTTCGGTACGACTAAGCTGATCATTTTCTTTAATCGCTTTAAATTGAGCATGTTCTGTTTGTGTTATTGCTTTTATTTTAGCTACCTGATCATTTGATAGATTTAACCTGGATTTTATTCTATCCAGTCTTTTTGCGCTCATCGCTTCGTGTTTTAACTCCCTTTCTTTTTTTAACTGCACCACTTTAGTTTTTTGATCAGCCGTTAACAGGTTCATCATTTTTTCTTTTTGTTCTTTGCGCAGCAGTTCTTTTTTATCCCTGGCCTCTTTTACGGTAATTGCTTCATTTTTGTTGAGTGCTATTAATTCCTTTTGATAACTTTCGTGGTTGGCTTTTAGTTGTTTTTTTTGAGATTCACTAAGATTCAAATTTTTCATCATCATTCCATTTTCATAATGATGTTGATGGTGTTTCATTTTTCCTATTTTCTGTGCATTTGCACTACATATAAAACCGCTAAAAGCTAACATAACTGTTACTATCTTTTTCATAATTTATTATTTTAAATTGTACAAATTGATAGACAGAAGGCTGACAGAGAAGTTTAATTTTAAAGTATAAAGTAATGTTAAACAGAAAAAGAAATTCCCTCTCCGAAGCAGTGGAGAAGGAATTGGAAAATATAATTAGTCTTTACCTGCATTGTGCAGGTGCAAATATTTTTAAAGAAAGTAGCTATCAAATATTAGCTTTATCCTTTGTTGGCTAATTGGCCACAGGCAGCATCAATGTCTTTACCACGGCTTCTTCTTACTCTCACGTTTACCCTATTTTTTGCAAGATAATCGGTAAATCGCTGAGTAGATTCTTCATCGGGCTTTACAAATTTTGCGCCTTCAATAGGATTGTACTCAATTAAGTTTACAAGATGTGTAGGAATCTGGCGGTACAATTTTACCAGTGCTTCCGCATCTTCCATGGAGTTGTTTACATCTTTAAAAAGAATGTATTCCAGTGTGATATCATTTTTTGTTTTGTCGTAAAAATAATTCAGTGCCTCTACCAACGCAGCTATATTATTGGTTTCGTTGATGGGCATTATCTGATTGCGTTTTTTATCATCAGCAGCGTGTAAACTAAGCGCCAAATTAAACCTTACCCTGTCATCCCCCAATTGTTTTATCATTTTAGAAACACCGGCTGTTGAAACAGTAATTCTTTTCGGACTCATTGCCATGCCATCATTTGCAATCAAGCGTTCAATAGCTTTTAAAACATTTTTATAATTCAACAATGGTTCGCCCATACCCATAAAAACTACGTTAGATAATTTTTTATCGTAAGTTTTTTCAGATTGCTGGTTTAGTAAAACTACCTGGTTGTAAATTTCATCATAATCTAAATTTCTTTTTCTTTCCATAGTGCCGGTAGCACAAAACTTACAACTTAGGCTGCAACCAATTTGAGAGGATACACAAGCAGTATTTCTTTTTTCAGTAGGAATTAATACACCTTCAATCATGTGGCCATCAAAAGTTTTAAACCTCGATTTAACTGTGCCATCGCTGCTTATTTGAGTAGCGTTTACTGTAAGTGCAGGTAAAGTAAATTTTTCTGATATCTTATGGCGCAAGTCTTTCGATAGGTCTGTCATTTCCTCAAAACTTTGAGCGCCTCTTTTCCATATCCATTCATGTACCTGTTTTGTACGAAATTTTTTTTCGCCGATGGTTTCAAAATACTTCACTAATTCATCCAAACTCAGGTGGCGTATGTTCTGTTTAACTGCTGTCATTTTGCAAAGATACCATATAGTGCAGTGGGTTTGTAAAATTGAGTATATTATTCAAATTGAAAGGGTTGCAAAGAGCTATACGGTACAAAGGAGTGACACAACAATGCTTAATTGAAATACAAATGCAGGTAAAATTGATAGTGAAATACCTATATATGCTATTTTATATTATTGGATTAAATACCTTCCTTATAATTTATGCAGTGATTTTTTTACCAACCTGTAATTAATAGCAACCGATAAAATCAGCAGCAAGACTGCAATTACAATTACTGTCCAATCAATAAAAAAGGATAATTCTTCCCGGGCGGGCATTAAAAAATGTTGAAAACCCCAATGCAATAATTGAGTTAAAAGTACTGTGCAAATAATGATGGTTATATAAACAGGAATCCATTTTTTAGCTACGGTTTTACTTAACCATTTAGGAGAATAACCCAGTGTGAGCAATAGTTGCAGGTTATCTTTACTTTTGGCAATCAACAATTGTAAATAGAAGGAAAACAATACCAATGCCAGCAAAATAACCAATACACCAAAACCCGCCAATCCGCTTACTATAGATTGCAGTACGCCCTTAACTCTGCCGAATTTTGTTTTGTCTTTGTTTACGTGATAGTTTTTTTGCACGAGGTAATTTAATAAATCAGGATTGTTGGCATCTTTTGTTTTAATAAATACCCGGGAGGCTTTTGCATTAACCTCTTCTTCCAGTTCTTTATTTTGTTTTTCCAAAAAACTTTCAGGAACAAGCACACTATTAATCCGATCGCTAAAGGCTACTATTCTTGCTTTATATTGCCGTTCACCTTTTTGCCCGGAACAACGTAAAAATATTTGTAAAGAAGTTGCTGTTTTTTCGGATAATTGCGGTAAGTCCCAGCTTGGTGCAAATACGTTGTACATTTCTAAAAAGTCGGTAGAAAAAATTACAGGTACAATCGGATCTCCTTCTATCCAATGAAAGCTTTCAGGCACCGTATCAATAAAGTTAGTGTTGATGGCTTCAACAAAAATATCGGTGCTGAATGGTATCATATCGCCAGCACCAGCATTTACTTTAAAGGCATTGGCTTTTAGCGGAGCCGCATCATCTATAAATGGTTGTGTTTTTAAATCGTTGATATCGGTATCGGTAAAGCGGTTGTCTTTACCCATATTTTCGTTGGTAATGGTTTTTGTGATAGAAATAAAATCAGCACCATTTTTACGGGTATTTTTATCACGGATTAAATGGTTGATGTTGTGATACATTTGAATAGAACTCAGTAATAATAAAACCCCCACGCCCAGTCCAATGTAACTTAGCCAACGGCTTGCTTTATTTTGACCTGCAGATAAAAAAGGAGCAATATTTTTATATGAAAGTTCCATTGAACGGATAATTATTTAGTTAATAATTGACAAGTTTTTTTTGATGTATTTTGCTAAATATATAAAGTCTTTACAGGTATAAAATTCTTTCCGATTTAAAGTAATCTATCTTTTTTAAGTCGGTTAAAATGATGGACGCATTTCTTTCCGCTGCTTCATCTTCCATCAATTGCATGGCTTTTTGCCGGTTGCTTTCATCCAGGTGACTGAATGGTTCATCGAGTAATAAAAAATCGAATGGTTGTTGTAAAGCCCTGATAATTGCAATGCGTTGTTGCTCGCCATAGCTACAGGTGTTACATAGTTTTTCAAGTTTGCTTTCTATGCCCAATCGCTTTGCCATAGCAGTTATCTTACTTTCTTTATGATAGGGAGATAGCAACCTCTTTATCTCGAGGTTTTGCCAAACAGTTTGTTGAGTAAATAACCTAAGATCTTGAAAAATGATGCTGATATTTTGTTGCCGCCAAATAGAAAATTTTTCTACATCAAAAGTTTTGATATCATTGTTGTCATATAAAATTTTGCCGAAATAATCTTTTCTAAGCCCATATAAAAAATGGATGAAAGAAGTTTTACCACTGCCGCTTGGCGCTATAATATGTATGTTTTCGCCTTTGTTAAACGAAATAGTTTGATTCCACAATTGTGAGCCATCCGCTTTACCGGTTTCAAAAAAAACCGGAACAACTTGTTGCAGGGAAATTTGCATGGAGATGTTGGTAGTAAAGCTGCCAATCCAGTATACGAATTGGCAGCTATTTATAAATTAGTTATTTTATTTTTGAAAGTGGTGTAGGGGCAACAATATCTTCTGGCGTTAAGTTATTTTCAAAAGCTGCCATTTGTGCTTTGTCTTTAGCTTTTTCTGCTTTGTATACTTCGCTTAACTTGGCTGCATATTGATTTAATTGTTTAAGACTGTTGGTAGTTTTATCGAGCAGGTTTATTTCTACTGTTTGGGTAATACCACCATCAGTAAAATCGCCACCTTTTATTAAAATATTATCCCACAATTTTAAAGATGCATCGTAAACAATTTTTGCACTACTATCTTTTGCAGCCTGCTTTTCAAAAGTTTTTAATAATACTTGCAGGTTAAGGTATGCTCCAAATGCCTGTCCATTTATTTTATTTATAAAATCAAAATTGGTATTGGTGCCAGTAAGGTATTTATCTACATTTTGTTTGTTGTTGGCAATCGTAAAATAAGTGCCATTACTGTTATAAGCAAATGGTGCTTTACTGCTGTCGCTCAATTGTTTTGAGCCTAATTTTTTACCTGCATTGATGAGTTTATTAAAAGCATCTTTATCGCCTATAGAAGTTGCGAAAACAAAATTAAATTCAGGTTTTTCTCTTGCTGAATAAAATTCATCCTGATCTTTAAAATTATATTTTACACTATCTGTTTTTAGAATAAGATCTGATACCCCAAATAAAATATCGCCTTTATTAGCTTTAATAAAATCATCCATAGTAAAACCAACATAAGTAAGTCCCATGTTGGCGAGGCCATCAAGGTTGGTCATCTTCAATATTTCCCTTATACCTTCTGGTTTAAAATTAAGTGCTAGTAGTCCTACAATATCTTTACCCGGCATGCGCTTCACCATGTCTTCACTGATTTTTCCACCGCTGTATTTTTTATAAATGGTTGTTAGTTCTTCTCCAATATAACTTTTGGCATTAACGGTTATTTTTCCATTGTCAAAATTGAGTGTAGCTGTTGTTGCACTTCCCTTATAAAATTTATCCATGTTAACCATCGCCATCATTGGGTTTGATAACGCACCTTTTGATAGTTCTTCTGTATTGATCCAAAAATGAATGTCGCCGGATTCTTTCAGCAACTTGCTAAACTTATCATTTCTAGCAAAACTGTTATCTTCTTTTAAAGTAAAAATTGCGTTGCAGGCAGCCGTAATATCCCTTGGTTTAATAGGTGCAATATCAATTGAATCTTGTTGCATTCTTTTTGATAATGCATCAAGCTGGTTCATTTGAGGTGCATCAAACAGGTACACAAATTTATCTTTGGTAAAGCCAATGCATAAAGGCAATTTGCTGATAAAATTTACACCTTCTTTTTCAGTTACTATACCGTTTTCAGTGAATTGTTTATTAAAGTTTTTAAAAAGGTTTTCATCTTTTACGGTTCCTTCAAAAACTATGTAACCGCCGATACTGTCTTTTTGTGCAAAAAATATTAAGTCACCTTTTGTATTAATTCCTGCACTATCGGGATTGTTTAAAATTATTCTCATTGCAACGGGTAATGCACTATCGCTGTAAGCTTGTTGAAAAAGCGGGTTTTGTTTTATCTCTTCCCAGGGTAATTTTGCTGACAACGATTGTCCATTTATATGAACCACAATGGCAGCTTCCTTAGGAATTAATTTTCCTAGTGTATTGGACTGGGTGCAGGAAGTAAACAGAATTACTGTTGCTACCACCAGCAGATTGCGAAAATGAGTTTGCATAAATTGTTTTTTATTAGTGCGAATATTTAGTAATAGTAATCTTGTTTATTTGTTAAAAAAGTCAAATAGTTTTTCAAATAACACCACTTCCTGCAAACCTGTATTAAGGTCTTTAACCAAACAGTAATTTTGTTCCATCTCTTTACTGCCAATAATTATAGCGTACCTTATTTTCTTTTTTTCTGCGTAGCTAAACTGTTTGTGAATTTTTGAAAACTCATGATATAGTTCGCAAGAAATACCTTTGCCACGTAATTGTTGCATCATGGAAAAAGCGAAAAGACTTTCTTTTTCGCCCATGTTAAAAAAGATAGCTGTGGTGCCTGCCTGCACTTCTGTTGGAAAAAGTTTTAGTTCTTCCAATACATCATAAATTCTGTCTACACCAAAACTAATACCTACACCTGGTATTCCCGGCACATCAAATAAACCGGTAAGGTCATCATACCTTCCGCCACCACCAATACTGCCCATTTTTACTTCGGCTGGGGCTTTTGCTTCAAAAATAATTCCGGTGTAATAATTTAATCCTCTTGCTAAAGTAAAATCAATTTGCAGGTTGGTGTTGGAAGCTTGTTTATAAATATAAGTAATTTCTTCTATTCCTTTTTTACCAGTTTCAATATGTGCTAGCAACAAAGTTATTTGTTCAAGCTTTTCTTCATTGGTTCCGGTTATTAATAAATATTTTTCAATAATGCTAATTTGCGCTTCGTTTAATTCTCGTTGCAGTAATTCTTCTTTTACTTTATCTAACCCAATCTTATCCAGTTTATCAATGGCAATTGTAATATCTATTAATTTGGATGCGCCGCCACATAAAGTTGCCAATGCAGTTAAAATTTTGCGACTGTTTATTTTTAATTCATAATTTATTAATCCAAGTTGTATGAATACTTCATGATAAACATTGCAGAGCTCCACTTCATTTAATAAAGCATTGCTTCCTACTACGTCCACATCACATTGTGTAAATTCCCGATAACGCCCCTTTTGTGGCCTGTCGGCACGCCAAACAGGTTGTACCTGGTAGCGTCTGTAAGGGAAAGTAATTTTACCATGGTTCATGGCTACGTGGCGTGCAAAAGGAATGGTAAGGTCATATTTTAATGCTCTTTCAGTAAGGTCGCTGCTACTTTTTCCTTCTAATACTTTTTCGAAACCAGCTTTAGATTTTTCAATATTCTTCGGATCATTGATGCCGTTATTAAGGATCTTAAAAATTAGTTTATCTCCCTCTTCTCCATACTTGCCCATCAAAGTATCTAAATTTTCCATAGCTGGAGTTTCCAGCGGTTCAAATCCGTAGCGTTCAAAAATATTTTTGATGGCGCCTAAAATATAAGTACGTTTTCGTACAACATCTGCAGCAAAATCTCTGGTACCCTGTGGTAAGGATGGTTTGGCCATAATAGATTTAAAATATTTTTCTTCAAATATTTATAGGTTAATGATTGTTTTTTTTTGCTAAAAAAACTTGCTTTTTGTTACAATCGCCAACCCATAAAAATTAATTTGAGCAAAGTGTAATAATAATTATTGTGATTTTTTTATCAATTTTTCACAGGCTTCCTCAATCAATTGGTATACCTTATAATATCCTTCTTCTGGTCCATAAAAGGGGTCGGGAACATTTCTGTTTTCTGCCGGATGAACCAGATTTAATAACAGGTCAACTTTTTCAGCATCAAATTTATTTCCACTTATTAGTTTCATCTCCATCACCACATCCGTTGCCATTGCATAAATTTTATCAAAGCGATCAAAATCGGCAGGTACAAATAGGCGACATACCTGTTTACTGATATCAATTCCCTTCTTTTTTGCTACCCTTTGCGAAAGATAATGGGGCGCTTCATTTACATGATATCCGTTGGTGCCGGCACTATCTACTTTCCAATGTAAACCAGCAGCATTTATTTTTTGTTGCAGAATTCCTTCAGCCAACGGACTGCGACAAATATTGCCAAGACATACCATCAAAATTGTCATGCGCAAATATAAGCAGTTGCTATTTATATAAATCGGGTTGCTTTTGTTGATGGTATTATGGAATTGATGGCAGGCTGCATCTTATTTTAAGCGGCGCCAGTTTTACATTTTTTATTTACTTCAAAACCAACAACAATGAACAGCGAATCAATAATGGTTAGCGATGTATTGGACATCGTTTTTGAGAAAAGAAATAAATTATATGGTGCTTATACTTTGCGAAAGTTTTATAATAACCGGCTTATAAAATCATTGGCGATAACATTGGGGATAGTTTCCATTTTGTGTGCTTTTACTTTAATTCCGGAAAAGAAAATACCGATTGATGCTGATATGCCCTATATAAGTTGTACAATATCTAAAATTAAACCTCCAGATGCAAAAAAACAACTACCAAAACATTCAATAAAATCTAGTGCAGCAGCACAAAAAAAATTTATTACACCAGTAATTGTTGAGGATAAAATGAAAACGGATATGCTTCAGCTAATTAAACAAACAGACTTAACTGATGTGACAAATAATAGTATTTTGGGCCATAATGCGCTTGCTTTGATTGGTGAAACTGGTATTGAAACAGAAGGTAATGGAGCAGTAAAAAAGCCTGATGAGGTAATGATAGTTGTTATAAAGCCTATTGAAAATCCAGACATTGAACCTGCTTATCCCGGGGGATTAAATGCATTAAGAAAATTTTTAGAAAGAAATCTCGTAAATCCAATATCTATGGAGGAAGGCGAAATGGTGGCAGTAAATGTAAAGTTTGTGGTAGGATATGATGGTAAACTTCAACAATTTATAGTTGTAAAGGATGGGGGAGAAATATTTAATAAGGAAGTAATAAGGGTATTAAAAAAAATGCCGCAATGGATACCAGGTAAATCAAAGGGACAAAATGTGGCGGTATATTTCACAATTCCTATAAAGTTTATTCCGGCAGACTAATTATCCGTAATAAATTTTGTAATTTGCCATTCCCTTATAACCTACTAACAAACATTAAAATCTTTTTTAACTAAACAATAAATATGGCACTGGAAGAATTTGAGCATGAACCAATGAGTGAGCATGAAAAAGGAATGATTAGAATGCGTTCTATCACTAATTATGGAATGGGAGCTTTTATGATTGTTGCTGGGTTCTTTTTTATGTTTCCAACCGATTACACCAGCAGGTTCATTAATCAATATGATCCTTTTCTTATAAAAATATTTGCAAGTATTTGCTGGCTATACGGGGGTTTCAGGATATTCCGGGGCTATAAAAAAAATTACTATAGAAACTGATGCGTATTAAAATTTTAAGAAAACTGATTAATACTATTGGTGTTATTCTAACAGTAATTATTATTATAACAGCTTGTAAGCAAAAAAAGCAGCCTATTTTTACAGATACACCATTGAATGGTACAATCGATATAAGTGTTGATGAATCTTTTAAGCCTGTTATTGATGAGCAGATAAAAATGTATGAAGGCTCTTTTCCAGGTACAAAAATTAATGCGCATTATAAACCTGAAGCTGAATGTTTAAAAGATCTTATTAATGATGCTGCAACAAGGTTAGTTATAGTTACCCGTGGATTAAGTGCAAAGGAAGAGCGCTATTTTGAAGATTCAATTTATTATATACCCCGTTGGGATAAAATAGCTACCGATGCCGTTGCAGTGGTGGTTAATATAAACAGTGCTGATACGGTATTTACGTTAGAACTTTTGCAAGAACAATTATCCGGTAAGTTGGGTAAAAAACAACCCATAGTTTTTGATGGATTAAGTGCTACAAGTACAGTGCGTTTCGCAATGGACAGTATTTTAAAGGGAAAGAAATTTGATACTTCAGTTGTAAAGGCAGTTAAAAATAGCAGCGAAGTTTTAAATTATGTAGCATCTGATGTTAATGCCATTGGTTTAGTAGGCATAAGTTGGATAGGAAATCCGGAAGATACCGCTCAGGTAAATATGTTAAAAAAAGTAAAAATAGCCTACGTAAAATGTACTATTTGTAGTGATTCACCATTTGTAAAGCCAAATCAACTTAGCATCCTTACAAAAAGGTATCCTTTGGTACGTGGATTGTATTATATCCTTAAAGAAAACTATAGTGGATTGGGTGCAGGTTTTGTAGATTTTATGCAATATGAAAGAGGGCAACTTATTTTTAAAAGAGCTTATCTGGGTTCGAGTAAAATAGGATTTGCAATTAGAAGTGTAAAGATTAATGAAAAATTAGGAAAATAATAGACTAGGTTTTTGGCAAATAGGTATAAAATTAATTATCATTGCAAAGTTTAATAGTAACGTAATATGAAAAAAATGAAATCTGGAATGTTGTTTTTAGTTGTTTTGTTTCTTTCAGTAAGCTTGAAAGCACAAACAATAGATCAGGGTAAAACTTTTTTGTATTATGAAAAATACAAAAGCGCCAAAACAGTTTTTGAAAAACTGGTTGCAGCGAATCCAAATGATGTAGATGCGGCTTATTGGTTAGGGCAAACTTTGATAACACCTGAAGATAAATCTGCGGCAGATATAGTAACAGCAAAAACATTGTATCAAAAAACTTTGATGGCTAATAGTAATAGCGCATTATTATTAGCAGGCATGGGGCATATTGAATTACTCGAAGGTAAAAATCAGGATGCAAGAAATCATTTTGAAACAGCCATCAGTTTATCTCAGGGTAAAGTTGCAGCTGTGCTGAACGCTGTGGGATTTGCCAATGTAAACGCCAAAAATGGAGATGCAGCCTATGCAGTTGAAAAACTAAAATTAGCAACGCTTATTAAAAAAATGAATGATCCTGATGAGTTTGTTAATTTAGGAGATGCATATAAAAAAGTGGGCGATGGGGGTCAGGCGCAGATTGCCTATGAAGCAGCATTGGGATTAAATCCAAAATATGCAAGGGCTTCCTATCGTATTGGTAAAATATACCAAACTCAGGGTGTAGCTCAGGAAGAAATTTATATGAAATATTATAACGAAGCAATTGCAAAGGATCCTGCTTATGCGCCCGTTTATGAAAATTTATATAATCTTTACTATACTACCGATGTTCCAAAGTCTGCACAATACCTCGAGAAATTTCTTGCTAACACAGACGATAATCCTAAAAATTGTTACTTAACCGCTTCTATTTTATATGCACAGGCTTTGTTTGCCGAATCAGTTAAAAAAGCAGATGAATGTATTGGCGCTAATCCTATGCCTTATCCTAAATTGTATGGTATTAAAGCTTATGCATATAACAAATTAAAAGATTCGGTAAATGCAAAAGCTTCTTTCGAAAAATATTTTCAAACGGCAGATACCAGTGTGATAGGCATGGGCGATTATGCCACCTATGCTTCTGTTCTTTTAAAATTCCCGGGTAATGATTCGGTGGCTGGAACTTTTATTGATAAAGCTGTAGCATTAGATACTTTAGAAGCCAACAAAGTTATCTACCTAAAAAGTATAGCTTCTAGTTATGAAAGTCAAAAAAAGTATAAAGAGGCCGCTGATTGGTACAGCAAAGTAATTACTGTAAAAAAAGCACCCGGTAAAGTTGATATGTACAATGCTGGATATAATTATTATCGTTCAGGTAATTACAATCCAGCAATTGCTGTATTTGCAGTTTATAGCCAAAAATTTCCCACAGATGCATTAGGATATTATTTAAGTGCTAAAGCTAAAACTGCCATTGATACTTTGATGGTTCAGGCACTGGCAAACGCTGATTTCGAACAAGCAATTGCTGTCGGAATTGTAGACTCAGTAAAATATAAACCACAGTTAATTGGTAGTTATAAATATTTTGTAGCATATTATGCTAATATCAAAAAAGATATTCCAACTGCAATTACCTATTGTGATAAAATATTATTTCTAGATCCTCAGGATGCAGAAGCCATAAATTATAAAACTCAATTGCAAACACCAGCACCAAAATCATCTAGGCCGGCAAATGCAGCAAAACCTGCTACGACGGCTCCCAAAAAAAATTAAAAACTACATTTAAGTAGTACAAATCCCCCCTCAATTATCTGATGGGGGATTTTTCTTTTTGTAATTGAAGATTGTTTTTTGCTCACCCTGCCTTATTTTTGCGTTATGCAATTTTTTATTCTTCAAGCCAATACTGTAAACAATGCTGCAAATTATTTGCCCATTGCTTTACAATTATTATTTGCTATTGGTTTTATTGTAACAATGATGGGGTTAACTCATTATTTTGGGCCAAAAAGAAACACTTCAGATAAGTTGCAAAATTTTGAAAGTGGTATAGAAATTAAAGGAAATGCCCGTCAGCCTATGGCAGTTAAATACTTTTTAGTAGCCATTTTGTTTGTGTTATTTGATGTAGAAGTAATTTTCTTTTATCCGTATGCGGTAAATTTTAGATCATTGGGTTGGAATGGCTTTGCAGCAGTGGCAACTTTTGTTGGGTTATTTATATCAGGGTTTATTTATATCATAAAAAAGGGTGCGTTGGATTGGGAAGATTAAATGATTGATTCCTGAAACAGGAATGAAAATTTTGTAATAAAGTTTTAAGTAAAAGATAAATTATCAGAAACTATTTTGTTGAAACATTGTTTAGGTTTCTAAGACTTAAATTTTCAACTAATAAATATAATATATATTATGTCTCGTCCTGTACAATTCAATACTAAACTTAAAACCGTAGAAGCGCCGGATGGAATGATGGGTGATGGCTATATGGCTACTTCTTTGGAAAAAGTAGTTGGTCTAGCCCGTAAAAATTCTATTTGGCCTTTACCTTTTGCTACTTCTTGCTGTGGTATTGAGTTTATGGCTACAGCTGCCAGTCACTATGATATAGCAAGGTTCGGTGCAGAGCGAATGAGTTTTTCTCCACGCCAGTGCGATTTATTGATGGTGATGGGTACAATTTCAAAAAAAATGGGACCAGTTTTACGTCAGGTTTATTTACAAATGGCCGAACCCCGCTGGGTTTTATCAGTTGGGGCGTGTGCCTGTAGCGGTGGTATTTTTGATACGTATTCTGTTTTACAAGGTATTGATCAGATTATTCCTGTTGATGTCTACGTACCCGGTTGCCCGCCAAGGCCCGAAGCTATTTTAGATGGGTTTTTAAAAATTCAGGAACTGATTGGTCAGGAAAGTTTGCGGAGAAGAACAGGTGAAAAATATAAAGACCTGATGGAAAGTTATGGTATACAATAACTTGATATAAATGTTAACTTTAGTAGTTAGTAATTTCAATAATATCCTAAGTGTAAAGTTTCATGTCTTTAACAAACGAATTAGTACAGCAAAAATTAATTGATAAATTTGGTGATCAACTGGCAGATTGGGTGCAGCCTTATGGTATGTTAACCTTTACTGCTCCAAAAGAGCTCAATCTAAAAGTTTTACAATTCTTATATGATGATACAGAATTAAAATTTCAATTTTTAACAGATCTTCAGGCAGTGCATTATCCACACAACAAAGGTGCTGAATTAGCTGTGGTATATCATCTTCATAATTTAACCGATAACATTCGCCTGCGTTTTAAAGTATTTACAGATATTACAAATCCGGATGTTTACAGTGCTACAGCATTGTATTCTTCAGCAAATTATATGGAAAGGGAAACCTATGATTTCTTTGGCATTAATTTTACTGGTCATCCAAATTTGATAAGAATATTAAACGTAGAGGAGATGGATTATTTTCCTATGAGGAAGGAATTTCCACTGGAAGATCAAACAAGAATAGATAAAGATGACGAAATGTTTGGTAGATAATAGCTTAAATTATTTTTTTAAATTAATGATAATCACAACTCAGCTATTTAAAAGTTATTAAAGTATTAATTATAAATGTTTTAAAGAATATATTATAAATTAAATCAAAAGCCCATTAGGGTTAGGGTATGAGCGATCACATTTTATTACCAGAAGGAAGTATAGAAAAATTATCTACAACGCTTAACCTTGGGCCCACTCATCCCGCCACCCATGGCGTGTTTCAAAATATACTTGAGTTGGATGGGGAAAGAATTTTAAAATCTACTTCCACTGTAGGATACATTCACCGTGCTTTTGAAAAGCTTGCAGAACGTAGGCCGCTTTACCAAATTACTCCACTTACAGACAGGCTAAATTATTGTTCTTCACCCATTAACAACATGGGGTGGCACATTACCTGCGAAAGATTGTTTGGTATTACACTTCCAAAACGGGTTGATTACCTCCGTATCATTATTATGGAATTATCAAGAATATCAGATCACTTAATCTGTAATTCTATCGTAGGGGTTGATAGTGGAGCTTTTTCAGGTTTTTTATACCTGATGCAATTCAGAGAATTAATTTACGAAATATACGAGGAAGTTTGTGGCTCCAGGCTTACTACCAATATTGGCCGAATCGGTGGTTTTGAAAGAAATTTCACTAAAACAGCTTTTGAAAAATTAGATAAATTTTTAGCTGAATATCCTGCTCAGTTAAAAGAATTTGAAAACCTCTTTACTCGTAACCGCATTTTTATGGATCGTACCATTGGTTGCGGTGCTATTAGTGCAGAAAGAGCTTTGAATTATGGATTTACTGGTCCAAATTTAAGAGCAGCAGGAGTTGATTATGATGTGAGGGTGCACACACCTTACAGTTCTTATGAAGATTTTCAATTTAGTATACCTGTTGGCAAAACAGGCGATTGCTATGATCGTTTTTTAGTGCGCAATGAGGAGATGTGGCAGAGCCTTAGTTTAATAAATCAGGCTTATAGTAAAGTAAAAGAATTTAAAGGCGCCGATGCAGAAGTTTTTCATGCAGATGCACCTGCGTACTATTTACCTGAGAAGAAAGATGTGTATACAAAAATGGAAGCATTGATTTACCATTTTAAAATCATCATGGGCGAAACGGACATACCTGTTGGCGAGTTATACAGTTCTGTTGAAGCAGGTAACGGCGAATTAGGATTTTACCTTATCAGTGATGGAGGCCGCACACCATATCGCCTGCATTTTAGAAGGCCCTGTTTTATTTATTACCAGGCTTTTGAAGAATTAGTAAAGGGAGGCATGTTAAGTGATGCGGTGATAACTATGAGTAGTTTAAATTTGATTGCGGGAGAATTAGATGCGTAAAATAATTATGAATTTAGAATCAGGAATTATGAATGTGCAGTTTTCAAAAGAAAAATTAAATAAGGTTAGCGAAATAATAAAGCGTTATCCACAGGGCAAACAAAAAAGTGCCTTATTGCCAATATTGCACCTGGCACAAGATGAGTTTGGTGGCTGGTTGGATACACCGGTAATGGATTACATAGCAACACTCTTACAAATTGAGCCCATCGAAGTGTATGAAGTTGCCAGCTTTTATAGCATGTATAATTTAAAACCCGTTGGTAAATATTTATTTGAAGTTTGCCAGACAGGACCTTGCATGCTCAACGGCAGTGACCAGATAATTGATTACATAAAACGAAAATTAAACATAGCGGTAGGAGACACAACTGCGGATGGATTATTTACCTTAAAAACAGTGGAGTGCCTTGGTGCCTGTGGTTATGCGCCCATGATGCAGTTAGGCAAAACATACAGGGAACATTTAACTAAAGAAAAAGTGGATGCCATTGTAGAAGAGTGCAGGAATAAAGCCGCAATCAATAATTGAATTTTAAAAACATAAATTATGAAAATAAATTTTGGGATTATTATAAAAATATTATTGATAGCAAATGTTATTGCAGCATCTTTTTATTTTATTATTCCTCAGTCTGACGTAAAAAATGTGTTACAAATAATATTGTTATTCTTCATTACTGCAATCGTTGTAAACGTTTGTATCTATTATATTAAACCTGAATTATTTAAGAAAAAAATAATTGAAGGATAGAATTAGGTTTAAATAAAGAATTGGCAACTATTGTTAGTAACGGCAAATCTTTCAGTATAAAACAAAAATAAATTCTATAAATAGTTACAGGTATAAAGGAAGTGATAAACAATAATAATGAAACTTAAAGGAATGAAATTTTTAATACTGATATTATTGTTGACTTCTTCAATCACTGGTTTTGCACAATCGGTTAATGAAGAAAAACTAACAACAACAGTGAAAGAATTTCACCAGGCGCTTGTACAAAAGAATACGATTTCTATAAATCAACAAACGGACAAGGCGTTGAGTTATGGACATAGTAATGGCTGGGTAGAAACTAAAGCAAATATGATAAAGGACCTTGAAACCGGATACATTAGCTACCAGCAAATTAAGGAAGACAGTATTTCAATTATTATAAATGGGGATATGGCCAATGTTCGCTTTTTATCTGATGTTACAGCAACAATGAAAGGCACAAGAAATAGTTTTAGGTTGAGGGTTTTAGAAGTTTGGGTAAAGAAAAGTAAGCGATGGGTATTGTTCGCCAGGCAGGCAGTAAAGATTCAATAAATGATAATCTGAGCTTGTGTGCTGCCTTTTTAAATAAATAATAGATGGTACAAGTAATATTTTTATAACAAAACATAATCAGTCCCCATGCAGGGGATAGGGGCATATGGCAAAAAAATTATTATTAGACAAAGCAGACGTTTCAGGCATCAGAACCTACGAAGTATATCGCCGTGAAGGTGGCTACCGCAGTGTAGAAAAAGCCTTAAAAATGTCAACGGCTGATATCGTGGAGGAGGTAAAAAAAAGCGGCTTGCGTGGCCGTGGTGGCGCAGGTTTTCCTACAGGTATGAAGTGGAGTTTTTTGGCCAAGCCCGAAGGCATTGCCCGCTATCTTGTTTGCAATGCAGATGAAAGCGAACCCGGCACATTTAAAGATAGGTACCTGATGGAATTCATTCCGCACCTGTTGATAGAAGGAATGATTGTAGCCTCTTTTGCCTTGGGCAGCAACAATAGTTACATTTACATTCGTGGTGAATATGCATGGATTACTGATATTTTAGAAACAGCCATTGCAGAAGCAAGACAGAATGGATTTTTAGGAAAAAATATTTTAGGCAGCGGCTTCGATTGTGAAATGTATGTGCAACGTGGGGCAGGCGCTTATATTTGTGGAGAAGAAACCGCATTGATAGAAAGCCTTGAAGGCAAAAGGGGTAACCCAAGAATAAAGCCTCCTTTCCCGGCTATTAAAGGTTTGTGGGATTGCCCAACGGTGGTAAATAATGTAGAAACATTGGCTGCGGTTGTACCAATCATCAACGAAGGTGGAGAAGAATATGCAAAAATTGGCGTAGGTAAATCAACCGGTACAAAATTGATCTCGGCCTGTGGTAATATAAATAAACCCGGCATATTCGAAATTGATATGACCATTTCAGTGGAAGAATTTATTTTTAGTGATGAATATTGTGGCGGTATACCCAATGGTAAAAGATTAAAAGCATGTATTCCCGGCGGATCATCTGTCCCTATACTTCCGGCCAATTTATTGCTTACCACGGCTAAAGGAGAAAAGCGTTTAATGAACTACGAAAGCCTCAGTGATGGCGGTTTTGCTACTGGCAGCATGATGGGTAGTGGTGGATTTATTGTGTTGGATGAAGATCAGTGTGTGGTTAGAAACACCATGACATTGGCAAGATTTTATCACCATGAAAGTTGCGGACAATGCAGCCCCTGCAGGGAAGGAA
Organism: Ferruginibacter sp.; assembly: GCA_025352695.1. Taxonomy (GTDB): domain Bacteria; phylum Bacteroidota; class Bacteroidia; order Chitinophagales; family Chitinophagaceae; genus Ferruginibacter. The sequence continues at coordinate 21,235 of JANXSK010000172.1, forward strand.
CCGGCTGGATGGAAAGGATATTAAAGAAAATTGAAAATGGCAAAGGCGAAATGAAGGACATAGATTTGCTGTGGGATATTCAACGTAAAATTGAAGGCAATACCATTTGCCCGTTGGGAGATGCTGCTGCCTGGCCGGTAGCAGCCGCTATCCGCCATTTTAGAGATGAGTTTGAATGGCATGTATTAAACCCCGAAAAATGTTTGACAGAAAATTTCGGGTTAAGGCATTATGCGGATCCGATTCATGTTCCGGTTACAGCTTAAAATAAAAGCATTATTTAAAAAATATGGCTGACGAAATAAAAAAAGAAACACTGGCAAATTTTAAAGTTACCATCGATAATATTACTATTGAGGTTAAGCCAGGTACAACTATATTAAATGCTGCCCGTACTATTGGCGGCGATGTTACACCGCCTGCAATGTGCTACTACAGCAAGTTACAGGGTAGTGGAGGAAAATGCCGTACCTGTTTGGTGGAGGTTGCTGCAGGCTCAACTGCAGATCCAAGACCAATGCCCAAGCTGGTGGCTAGTTGCCGTACAACAGTTATGGATGGCATGATTGTAAAAAATATTACCAGTGATAAAGTAAAAGATGCAAGAGCAGGCGTGGTAGAATTTTTATTGCTGAATCATCCACTGGATTGCCCTATCTGCGACCAGGCTGGTGAATGTCATTTACAGGATTTGGGGTATGAGCATGGTAAAGAAGGTACCCGTTATGAATTTACAAGAAGAACTTTTGAGAAGGAAGATATTGGGCCTTACATACAGCTGCACATGACACGTTGCATACTTTGTTACCGTTGTACTTATGTGGCGGATCAGTTAACCGATAAGCGTTCGCATGGTATTTTAGACAGAGGCGAGCATGCAGAAATATCAACTTATATTTCCAAAGCGATTGACAATGATTTTAGCGGCAACATGATAGATGTTTGCCCGGTAGGCGCCTTAACTGATAAAACATACCGTTTTAAAAACAGGGTTTGGTTTACCAAACCGGTAGATGCACACCGCAATTGCGAAAATCCTGATTGTTGTGGTAAAACAACGTTGTGGTTAAGAGGTGATGAAGTATTTAGAGTAACGGTTCGTAAAGATCCATGGGGAGAAGTACAAAGCTATGATGGCAAGCCGGGGTGGATTTGCAATACCTGCCGCTTTGATAAAAAGAAAACAATTGATTGGGTGATAGAAGGTGTTACAAAGATCAGTCGTCATTCGGTAATTTCGCAGGGAAGATATGAAGGATTAGTTATACCAAAAGATACAATAGTTGAAGTGATGGGAGGAAGAAGTCCGAGATTGTTAATGGATATTCATGATGAAAGCGAAGTAAATAAACCGGGTGTTCATTTGAGTGAATTAAATGGGCCGGCGCATTCGGATACTTTTAATAATGGTCAATAATAAAATGATGTAGTGTGTTGAAGGGGTTTCACAAAGGTATTTTGTACAAGTGACCGATAGCTATCGGGTTACAAAGGGATGTTGAACAGAGCAATTTAGTTGGCAAAAAAATATTTATACAATAGATTATGTTATTATCCATTGATTTGGCTTTGATTGTTGAAAAACTTGTGTTGATTGTGGTGGTAGTGATGTCGTCGTTAGTGATTGCTATGTACGCTACTTTTGCAGAACGTAAAGTAGCAGCAATTATGCAGGATAGGATTGGTCCTAACCGTGCTGGTCCCGGTGGTATTTTTCAACCATTAGCAGATGGATTAAAATTGTTTTTTAAGGAAGAAATCATTCCTAACTTTTCGTCTAAATTTTTATTTATACTGGGGCCAAGTTTAGCGATGTTAACGGCAATGATGACGAGTGCGGTTATTCCCTGGGGCGATACAGTAACCTTGTTTGGAAGAGAAATTCACTTACAAATTGCTGATATTAATATTGGTATTTTATATGTTTTTGGCGTGGTAAGCATGGGAGTATATGGAATAATGATTGGAAGCTGGGCAAGTAACAATAAATTTTCTTTAATGGGCGGCTTAAGGGCAGCTTCTCAAATTATTAGTTACGAACTGGCTATGGGTATTGCTTTGATTGCATTGCTGATGGTAACGGGAACGCTGAGCCTGAAAGCAATGGTGGTTGGGCAAATGGATGGCTACTGGAATGTGGTAAAACAACCTTTAGGATTTTTAATTTTCCTTATTTGTGTTTTTGCAGAGTGCAACCGTACACCTTTTGATTTGCCTGAAGCAGAAAATGAATTGATTGGTGGATACCATACAGAATATTCTTCCATGAAGTTGGGCTTTTATTTATTTGCCGAATACATAAATATGTTTATCAGTAGTGCGGTGATGGTTAGTTTATTTTTTGGTGGCTATGATATTCCCTTTATAAATGATGGGCATATGGTAGAAAAAATTGGACAAAACTGGATGGCAGTTGCACATGTTTTTATGTTCTTATTTAAAGCATTTTTCTTTGTGTTTTTCTTCATGTGGGTTCGGTGGACCATTCCAAGATTTAGGTACGACCAGTTAATGAATTTAGGTTGGAAGGTTTTAATACCGCTGGCATTATTCAACATGTTGGTAACGGGTGCAGTAATTTTAGCACTACAATAAAATAATCAGGTGCATTTCTAAACAATAAAAATATATTTGCGCAACTTTCAGGTTGCTAAAAGTTAAAATATTTATGCAAGCATTAACAAACAGAGCTAAACCGGTAGATCGCAGGCCAATGACTTTATTGGAAAGAGCTTATCTGCCTGCTATTTTTAAAGGTATGTCCATAACGTTTGGACATATGTTTAAAAAAGCCCCCACAATTAGTTACCCTGAGGTTACCCGACCTTTTAGCCCCGTTTTTAGAGGGTTACATATTTTAAATAGAGATGAAGAAGGAAGAGAAAATTGCACCGCCTGTGGATTATGTGCTGTAGCTTGTCCAGCTGAAGCTATCACCATGGAAGCTGCCGAAAGACAACCTGGTGAAGAAAAATTATATAGAGAAGAGAAGTATGCCGCTAAATACGAGATTAACATGTTGCGCTGTATATTTTGTGGCTTGTGCGAAGAAGCTTGCCCTAAGGATGCAATTTATTTAAGTGAAACGTTTGCACCTGCTAATTTTCAGCGCAAAGGTTTTATTTATGGTAAAGAAGATTTATTGATTCCTAATCCGGTTACAGAACCTGAAGCCTATGCAAAAGCAAAAGGTGGAAGGGTAGTAGTTAAATAGATTGTAAAAAGGTTAATTTAAAAGAATGAGTGTTACAGAAATTTTATTTTGGTTTTTAAGTTTATTGGCTTTGGGCAGTGCCATAATGGTAGTAGCCAGTAAAAGCCCAGTGCACAGTATCTTATTTTTGATTATTACTTTTTTTGCCATATCAGGTCATTATATTTTATTGAATGCACAGTTTTTAGCAATCGTAAATATCATTGTATATGCGGGTGCTATTATGGTGTTGTTTTTATTTGTTGTAATGTTGATGAATTTAAATGCTGAATCTGAACCACTTCAAAAAAATAAATACTTACTATACGGAGGTACCATTGCCGGTGCCAGTTTATTATTGGTATTGGTGGCAGCTTTAAAACAAAGTAGCGTTACGGGCCAAATGGTAGAAACAAATAGCGGCAGCGTAGGACTAATAGAAAATTTGGGAAAATTATTGTTTACGGATTATGTATTCCCTTTTGAAATAAGTAGTGTGTTGTTTTTAAGTGCCATGATTGGAGCGGTGGTTATTTCGAAAAAAGAAGCATAAAAATATTTTTTAATTGTCCCTGTAACCATCAAATTGGTATAGGTATTTAGATAAAGTTATAAATTAAATATGCCGGTAAATTATTACATTTTTTTAGCTTTGGCACTTTTCTGTATTGGGGTAGTAGGAGTATTAACCCGTCGCAATGCCATTATCATCTTTATGTGTATAGAGTTGATGCTGAATGCAGCAAATTTATTGTTGGTAGCCTTTTCAAAACTGCAAACTCAAACACCTAATCTGGCAACAGCAGGAAGTGATGCACAAATATTTGTTTTCTTTATAATGGTGGTTGCAGCAGCAGAAGTAACTGTAGGGCTCGCAATTATTGTAATGATGTACAGAAATACACATTCAGTAGATGTGAATTTTTTAAACAGGTTGAAAAACTAGTGCAGCCTCCATTCCCTGAAAGGGAGTAAGGCAAGAGAATTTAAATGAATATTTTTTGTTTAATAAAACCACTACAACTTAATCAGATGTAGTTAAAAATTCCTCTTTAGGGGATAGAGGTGACTTATGAGTAATACTTTACAAATAGTTTGGTTAATACCTTTTTTACCATTGATTGGTTTTTTAATTAATGGTTTGGGAAGAAATCAGTTGTCTAAAACACTAACTGGCATTATTGGAAGTGGTGTAATTTTAGCATCTTTTTTAATCAGTGTTTTTGTTTTCTTTCAGGTAAAAAATGGCAATACACATGTAGCCCATTATTTCGATTTCATCAATACCAAATCATTAAAAGTTGGTTTTGATTTTCAGATTGACCAGTTGTCTTCACTATTTTTACTGATCATTACCGGTGTAGGTTTTTTAATTCATGTGTACTCCACGTCTTACATGCACGAAGAAGATTCCAAGGACTTCGCTAAATATTTTGCCTACCTAAATCTGTTTATATTTTCTATGCTATTATTGGTGATGGGAGGAAATTATATCATCATGTTTATTGGTTGGGAAGGGGTAGGATTGTGTTCTTATTTATTAATTGGTTTTTGGTTTAAAGACAATAACAATAATGACGCAGCTAAGAAGGCGTTCATTATGAATCGTATTGGGGATTTTGGTTTTTTACTTGCCGTGTTTTGGTTAATTTCAAAATTGGGAACAGCTGACTATCAGGAGGTTTTTAGCAATGTTTCAAAACTAAGCAGTTTTGATATTGCAGGGATAACGCTGTTATTATTTGTAGGTGCCACAGGTAAAAGTGCACAAATACCTTTGTATACCTGGTTGCCAGATGCGATGGCTGGTCCAACGCCTGTAAGTGCATTGATACATGCTGCTACTATGGTTACAGCTGGCATTTACATGATTGCCCGAAGCAACATATTATTTACAATGGCACCCATTACACAAACTGTAATTGCTGTTATAGGTTTGGCAACTGCCGTAGTTGCTGCAACTATTGCGTTAAAACAAAATGATATTAAAAAGGTATTGGCTTACTCTACTGTTAGCCAGTTGGGATATATGTTTCTTGGTTTGGGGGTGGGAGCATACACAGGTGCGGTATTTCATGTAATGACGCATGCATTCTTCAAAGCTTTATTGTTCCTTGGAGCTGGTAGCGTAATTCATGCTATGGGTGGCGAACAGGATATGCGCAATATGGGCGGTTTAAAAAAATACATGCGCATTACCCACCTTACATTTTTGTTGGGTTGTTTTGCCATTGCAGGGATGCCTCCTTTTGCCGGTTTCTTTTCAAAAGATGAAATATTGGCTGCAGCATTTGCAAAAAATCCTGTGTATTGGGTAGTAGGCGTACTAACTGCTTTTATGACTGCATTTTATATGTTCCGTTTGTATGGGATGACTTTTCTTGGCAAATTTCGTGGTACACATGAGCAGGAGCATCATCTTCACGAGAGCCCTGCAGCCATCACAATTCCATTGATAGTTTTAGCGATACTTGCTGTTGTTGGTGGTTGGATCGGGATACCGGAAGTATTTATTCATGGAGGCCACAGGTTAGAAGCATTTCTTGAACCTGTCTTTGCAGACAGCAACAAATTAGTTGCCTCTTTAAATCAAAAGCACGAACTATCTCACGCTACTGAATATGCGTTGATGGCAGTATCTGTTGCAAGTGCCTTAATAGCATTATTGTATGCCTGGAACAAATTCAGCAAATACCAAAAAACAACTACAGAAGAAACTGGCATTGCAAGAATATTAGCTAACAAATGGTATGTAGATGAGATCTATGCTTCCGTTATTGTAAAACCAACGCAATCAATTGCCACATTTTTCAATAATATTTTGGAGAAAAAGGGTATTGATGGGTTTGTAAACGGGATAGGTAAGGCAGTTAATTATAGCAGCCGCCAAATTCGTTTATTGCAAACAGGCCAGGTTAGTGCTTACATGATGCTGATGGTTGTTGCGGTGTTGATTTTATTTATTATTCAATTGTTTTCGTAATTAGAATATATGGACCCACAAAACATTTCGGTAACATTTCCACATCTATTAATTTTTTTCCCGTTGTTGGCGGGGCTTATTACGCTGTTGTTTAAAAAAGATGCAGCTGTAAAATCATGGGCTTTATTTTCTTCCATCGTTACTTTAGGTATATCGTTGTTAAGTTTACATTATGCCAATGATAAAGCATTGAGTGGATTGGCCTTCAATTATGAATGGCTTAAATATCTTGGAGCCAGTTTTTCTGTATCATTAGATGGAATGGGCAGACTACTCACCTTGCTAACGGCTAGTTCATTTCCTATTATATTTGTTGCCACTTACAATAACAACTACAAAAATGCCAATATTTTTTACGGGTTATTGTTACTAACGCAGGCAGGATTGATGGGGGTTTTTGTAGCAAGCGATGCGTTGCTATTTTATTTCTTTTGGGAGTTGGCTATTATCCCGGTTTACTTTTTGTGCAGTCGTTGGGGTGGTGAAAAAAGATTACAAGCAACTTTTAAATTTTTCATCTACACGTTTACAGGTTCTTTAATGA